>NZ_LAUM01000002.1:0-128407 GCF_000972265.1 Vibrio sp. ECSMB14106
CCCCAGATACAAAAAAAGCGCCTTAGGCGCTTTCTTATATCTCACGGTGTTGCTTATCTCAGTGTCGCTTGGGAGAGTTTCGCTCTCATTTCCATTTCACCAATATTGAACTGGCGAACATCAATGGTTGCAATATCATTGCACTCTTTACATGCATGATGACACTTACCATCTAGGTAGTCGTGCTTTTTTACTAGGCTTGGCTTTTTGCACCAATCACAAACGCCTTCTATTGTGAACATATTCTCTCCTCACCTGTATACGCCAGGTGTATTTTCGGCGCAAATTATGACACAAGTAAGACCTATTAGTTAATAGTTTGTTACCTGTTTTTGAGAGGGGGATCGATTGCCACACTAATAAAATCGGTATATTTGTGACTTTGTAAATTTGATAAGTGTGATTTTTTACTATTTTGTAACATTTTGTAGTAGGGTTTTTAGTGCATTGTTCAAGCGTTTCATTTCTTCGTCGCACCCGCTAGCGTCAGGATGGTATATTTTTGATAGTTGTTTGTATCTAGTTTTTACACTTCTCTGTTCAGGAATAGAGTTCGGTGTATATCCGAATAAAGCGCAAGCCACTTGTATTTTTTGTATGTCCTTTGAATTTTTCTGTTTCTTTAGTTCAGTAAGCATCGCGTGCAGTTGTCTTTTTTGCTGCTTAATCGTCAGGTCCTTCGAGCTAAGCCGCGCTTCAAATGATTGTTGTTGCTGTCGCGAATCACCCGACTTTAGAGCTTGTCTTCTTCTTGAGATAACGAACGTCGCAATGATGCTGATAATTGAAATCAACACGGCTAAGGCTGTGCCAATCAGATAGTCTGAATACGTTTGGTTAGAACTGGAGAGGTTAGAGCGTGAGGCTTGGTTAGATTGTACTTGCTGAGATAACCCCTGACTGGTGTCTATTTCAGAGTCGATGCTGTCATTGAGCTTCTCAATCGAAGAAATCTGCTTTGCGCGTTGTTGGTTGAATTGTGCTTCCAGAACCCGGTTGTATCCATCTTGTGCGTCAGGATTGTCTGGTAAGGCTGCTTCATACCATATCAGTGCAGCATCTAATGGTTGGAGTTGTGCTTTCTCAAGTGAGGACTCGTAGAGTTTGGCGATCTCGATTGGCGCTCGTTGGTTACCTTGCAGCGCTGCTTTGATTAACCATTTCAGAGCAAGCTTGTTGCTTTGTTCTACGCCTGTACCTGCTAAGTACAACTCTCCCAATCTAAATTGCGCATCTGAATTGCCATTATCTGCTGATTGCGTATACCAATAAAATGCGTCGCTGGTGCTAAGAGGGAGGTCGATCCCCGACTCATGAGCTTGAGCTAACTGGTATTGAGAAACTGGATCTTGAGGTTGTGATTCTAGTAACAACTCACCACTCCTTTCAGCATAAACGAAATGTGTGATTGATAACTGTATAGTGGAAAAGATGAGGGCTAGAAATAGAGTTCTAAGAAATGACGACGGCAGCAAGTTGGATAAGGTAAGCAAAAGATAAGTCTCGTAAAAAGCCCAGAGTCGATAGTTCAATATGAATACATTTATGATTGTTGGTTAGTCGTATTACTTTGAATAAGTAACACGACTGACAAGCAACTATATAATGGTTAATTCAATAGATAAAGACGAGCTGGGCTTAATCGTGCTACTTAAGTGGCAAGATTTGAATTTCTACGCGACGGTTACAAGCACGACCTTGAGAGGTTTTGTTGTCACAAAGAGGGTAGCGCTCACCGTTACCACGAGCAATAGCACGACCTGCCGCTACATTTTGAGAGACCAAGAATGAACGAACGGATTCTGCGCGACGCTCGGAAAGTATTTGGTTAGTCGATTCACTGCCAGTGCTGTCAGTGTGACCTTCAATTACTAGGCTAGTGTCTGGGTATTCAACTAAGATGCGAGCGACGCCGCGCAGCGTGTTGTGAATGCTAGACTGCAAAGCGTAAGAACTGGAATCAAAACCGATGCCGTTCTCTAGACGGAGTAGAAGTTGGTTCTCACCTACACGCTGTACTTGAACTCCTGAGTTCATTAGCTCTTCACGAAGTGCGGCTTCTTGTTGGTCAAAGTAGTAACCAACACTTCCGCCAACGGCAGCTCCGCCTGCAGCACCAATTAAAGCCCGCTTGCGGCGATCTTTAGAATCGTCACCGGTAACAGCTCCTGCAACGGCTCCTGCGATAGCACCGATTAGGGCGCCTTGCGTTGCTGAGTTAGTCTCAGACTCGCCAGTTGTCGCGTTTTGACGTTGCGTTGCCTGACAACCTGTTAAGGCGACAGTAAGCGCCAGGGCTAGAGTGATTTTTTTCAACGTACTTTCTCCATTATGTACCTCTGTCAAACGAATGGATGTGAATGACAACCATAGTTCTGCAAATGCTATTGGTGTTTTTATCAATACGTTGAGGTAATGTAAAGCCGCTCTACGATTTAGTGATCTTTTTAGGTGTCTGAGCACCGGAAACTGGTCGATTTACAGACAATTTACGACCTTTCTTCAAGCCAACTTCATAATCTGCGGTGAGGTTTTTCATCGCTTCTCTCAGTTGTTGCTTAAAAGTTTCGCGGTCGATATTTTTGAATTCTTTATCAATGTAGTTATTGATCTTGTTGTTTGATTCATCGTCGGGGGTAATAGTAGGTAGCTTCTCAAGCGCTCCTTCAACCCAACCTGAAACAAACGAGTTCACACGACGTGTAACCTCTAATGACCCGGTTCCTGAGCCAGCGAAGCTATTTCTAAATTGGCCCGTGTGCTCATTCAGTTCTCGGTAAACAATATCAAACGCAAAAGCTGCGAAGATAGCGCGATCGGCTTCACCAATGAACTCAACACGCTTGAGGCCTTTGTGATTCAGTAACACGGCTTCAACACCAAATTTGGTGTTGATACCACGAATAACACGCAGCAGTGTAGAGCTGATATTTGCAGGTAACAGATGACTGGATTGAGTTTTTCCCATCTTGATAAATTCAATATCGTCTTTTTCGAGACCATATTTCAGCATCAAGCTGTGAGCCATTTTTATCGCATTGGCAGCTTCATTGACGTTCGCAGAATTTCCAAGCTCAAGACACTTGGCAATTTTCTTTAGGGCTTTTTTCTTATCCATCGACTACTTAATCATTACCGCAAATTTTTAAAAGTCCGACATTTTACATGTTTTGACAGGTAACAGAAAGTTAAAACTCACATATAAACCTATAGGTCTGGTTGTGAAGTAGAGGTAAAGTTGTTTTTGAAAAATAAAAACGCCATCAGCGTATTGATGGCGTTAGTGAGGTTATTTATCAGAACGACTAGGGCTTTGTGGAATTAGATCCCGAGTTCATCGAGTAGATCCGCTGCAGAATCGTTGCCTGAGCTTTGAGTGGATTTGTTTGCTCCTTGCATATTTTTCTGAGTAGTTTCAAGAATGCTATCTGGACATTCGTCCTCAGCGATTTCAAATTCTTCCAATTGGATGAATTCTGTCTTATCCATGGCTAATTCAAGATAGAAAATATTGTTCTTTTCGGTTGAGAAAGTTACACGGCGCGCTTGTGGACGATCTAGGTTGGTGTCTACAGAAAGGTTAACTTGCTTGTTAAGCGCCAGCATTTTAGGTTGGTTCTGCGTGATGTTAGTTTGCAGTTCTTTACGGATTTTATTCGTAAAGTCGCCGACTAATTGATTCATTAATTCTCCCAATACATCACCAACTTCGTCCGAAGTATGGAGAACAGCAAGTTCTTCTTCAGGCATCCCCATGTTACGCATATAATTGGCATAGATCTCTAATGCCGCTTTTGACGTAAAATTGATAACAACAAGACCGGAAAAACCACCGTCAAATAAGACGAAACAGCCGAAGTCAGGTTTCAAACTCGTTTTATTGATTTTTTGAACCATGGCTGAATAGGACACTTGAGAAGCCGTCGCTGAAGTGAGTACGCTGGAGACTGATTGGCATAGCTTAAGAAGAATATCTTCAGTTGTGACTGTTTTGTTTTTTTTCATTGTGATGTGCTCGTGAAGTGCCTTAAACAAAATGTTATTCAATATATTACTACTGAATTAAGACAAAAGTGATTATTTCTCTATTCTTGCACTGAGATTCTTATTTGAGCACCTTTTTATATGATCTTAATAGTAGTAAAGTGACGAAATTCAAAGAAAGTTACTAAAATCTCAAATAACCCAATGCTGATAGGATCAGCGAAGTAGGGGCAGGAAGCAAATGTTACCAAGACTTCAACTCAATGCTGATGTGGACCCAGTAGTCGTACGCTTTTTAGATGATTTAAAAACAGTGGGCTTTACTGGCGACATTGAATCTCAATATTCTAGCCGTTTGGCCGTGGCGACTGATAACAGTGTCTATCAGCAATTGCCACAGGCTGTCATTCTTCCTAAGACAACGCACGACGTTGCATTGATCGGCAAAGTAGGTTCTAAATCCGCTTACGAACGAGTGACTTTTTCTCCTCGCGGCGGTGGTACTGGCACAAACGGACAGTCATTAACAAAAGGCGTGGTGGTTGACCTATCACGATATATGAATAAGGTTCTTGAGATTAACGAAAACGAAGGCTGGGTAAGAGTTCAGTCTGGCGTCGTTAAAGACCAATTGAACGATGCTGTGCGTCCCTACGGTTACTTTTTTTCTCCAGATCTTTCAACGAGTAACCGAGCAACTATAGGTGGCATGGTTAATACCGATGCCTCTGGCCAAGGGTCACTCAAGTACGGGAAAACCTCTGATCATGTGTTGTCGCTGCAAGCAGTGTTCGCAGATGGTTCATGTCTAGAATCTGATTTATCAAACGGCTTACCCGTTGAGGGTGAATTTGCTCACCATGCACTTGCGGTGACTGAGGCTGTTTGTCGTAAAAAACGTGCTCAAATCCTAAATAAATTCCCCCCGTTGAATCGCTTTTTAACAGGCTACGATCTAAAGAATGCAATCAACGAACAAGATGACAGCTTTGACCTGACTCGCGTTTTATGCGGTGCCGAAGGTTCACTCGCATTCATTACTGAAGCAAAACTAAATTTAACGCCAATTCCAAAAGCTCGAACACTGGTTAACGTGAAATACAACACGTTTGACTCTGCGTTGCGTAATGCGCCGTTCATGGTTGAAGCGAAAGCACTATCTGTTGAAACCGTTGATTCAAGAGTATTGAATCTTGCAAAGCAAGATATTGTTTGGCACACCGTGAGCGACCTGCTGATGGATGTGCCAAATAAAGAGATGCTTGGCATCAACATGGTTGAGTTTGCTAGCCAAGATGAAGCGGAAGTTGAACAACAAGTTCAAGCGCTGACTGCACAACTTGAAACCATGGTAGAAACCGAAGAAGCGGGTGTGATTGGCTTCCAAGTGTGCAGCGACTTAGCGAGCATTGGCCGAATCTACAACATGCGTAAGAAAGCGGTGGGTCTGTTAGGTGCGGCGAAAGGCCGAGCTAAGCCGGTCGCTTTTGCTGAAGATACCTGTGTACCACCAGAAAACTTGGCCGACTTCATCTCTGAATTTAGAGTGTTACTCGATTCAAAAGAGCTGAACTACGGCATGTTTGGTCACGTTGACGCGGGCGTACTGCACGTTCGCCCTGCTTTAGATTTGTGTGACCCGATGCAAGAAGCATTGATGCACGAAGTTTCTGATGAAGTGGTTAAGCTGGTGGCGAAATACGGCGGCTTAATGTGGGGTGAACACGGTAAAGGCTTTCGTTCTGAATATGGTCCTGACTTCTTTGGTGAAGAGCTGTTTACCGAATTAAGACGTGTTAAAGCCGCATTCGACCCACATAACAAGATGAACCCGGGCAAGATCTGTACGCCATTAGACAGTGATGCTGAATTGGTAAAAGTGACTGATACCAAACGTGGCTTTTATGATCGTCAGATTGACGTACAAGTTCGCGATAGCTTTAAGCAAGCGATGGAGTGTAACGGTAACGGTTTGTGTTTCAACTACGATACGAGCTCGCCAATGTGTCCTTCGATGAAAGTCACGGCAGACCGTCGTCACTCACCAAAAGGCCGTGCAGGCCTAGTGAGAGAATGGTTGCGTCAGCTGACGGAGCAAGGCGTCGATATTCTTGATTTAGAGCAAGAAGCGCTGAAGGACAATACTCCGGTTAAAACCATGGTGGAACGTGTTCGTAACACGATGAACAAACGCCATGAGTACGACTTCTCGCATGAAGTTCATGAAGCGATGAACGGTTGTTTGGCGTGTAAAGCGTGTGCGAGTCAATGTCCGATTAAAGTCGATGTTCCAAGTTTCCGTTCTCGATTCTTAAACATCTACTACTCGCGTTACCAGCGCCCAGCAAAAGACTATTTAGTCGCCAATATTGAAACCATGCTGCCGCTGATGGCGAAAGCGCCAAAAGTAGTGAACGCAGCATTGGGTCAAAAGTGGATCCAAACGACAACAGCTAAAACGGTCGGTTATGTTGATGCACCGCTGATGTCTGTGCCTACGCTAAAAAGTCGTCTGGCAAGTAAAGAGCTGCAACTCTTCGACCTACAGTATTTAGAAGGCTTGTCTTCTGAACAGAAGAAACAGCATGTGCTCATCGTTCAAGACCCGTTTACTAGTTTTTATGATGCAGAAGTCGTTGAAGACTTCGTCACTCTGGCTCAGAAGCTTGGTAAAACTCCAGTATTACTGCCGTTTAAGCCAAATGGTAAAGCACTGCACATCAAAGGCTTCTTAAGTCGTTTTGCTCGTGAAGCCAAATCGACTTCGGATTTCTTGTCGATGGTGGCGGATATTGGTATTCCTTTAGTGGGTGTCGATCCTGCTCTTGTGCTTTGTTACCGCGATGAATACGTCGAGATCTTAGGTGATAAGCGCGGCGACTTTGATGTGCTTACTGTGCATGAATGGTTAATGCCATCGCTCGGTGACTTTGAAGCGCGTTCTACAAGTGAGGAAATGTGGTACTTGTTTGCTCACTGTACTGAGAAAACCAAAATGCCGAACGCTGAAAAAGAGTGGGGCGCTATCTTCAAACACTTTGGCGCTGCACTTACCAGCGTTCCTGTCGGTTGCTGTGGTATGGCGGGCACCTTCGGGCACGAAGTCGATAAGCTACAAATGTCGAAAGACATATACGGTCTAAGTTGGAAGCCAAGGATCCAAGACTTACCGAAAGAGCGTTGCTTAGTGACGGGGTATTCCTGCCGAAGCCAAGTGAAGCGTTTTGAGGGTGAGAAGCTTGCCCACCCATTACAAGCGCTCGCAAAAATTCTTTAATACATTTAGCCCAGCAATTGCTGGGCTTTTTCTAAACTAACAATGGAATTGTTAATAAGGAAAGCTATGAGATTTCTAGAGTTGAAAGTCCCACCGGTTGCTCTATTTATACTAGTATTCGTCGCGTCTTATTTTAGTGCTCAGCACCTGAGTGTAGGGGCAATAGTATTGCCTTATAAGATCATTGTTCTGGTGATCGGAATTGCACTGAGTGGCGTGGTCGGATTATCTGGTATATGGGAGTTTCGAAAGCAGGAAACCACCGTTAATCCGATCAAGGTCGAAACCGCCTCGGCAGTCGTGGACAGTGGTATTTTTGGTTACACGCGAAACCCGATGTATTTAGGGCTATTCATCCTACTGTTTTGCCTTGGCTATTTCTTCCAAAACCTGTTCAGTGTTTTATTAAGTTTTGTATTCGTAATTTACATGAATAATTTCCAGATCAAGCCGGAAGAGCGCGCACTAGAGCAATTATTTGGTGCGGAATATATTGATTATAAACAAAAGGTTAGACGCTGGATTTAGTGATGATTTGAGTGCAGGCTTAGTGGCTTAGTAATCGAAATAAAAAAGCCCAGCTTGAAGGCATCAAGCTGGGCTTTATTGATCTTGTTCTAGAGCTTATTTACATCGAGCGGTGTAAATAAGGATGCTTATTAAGCGGCAGCTGCGAACTGAGCTAGAAACATCTCTTTACGCTCATTGAAGCGGTTTACTAGGTCGTCGACAGAAGCTTGGTCGTATGGCTTAAGGCCACTTGCTACCATGCGTTTTACGCCTTTACCTACTACTTCACCGTTTTCTTTGAAATCGAAGTTCAGGGTTACGATGCCGCGTTTGCCTTCAACATCAAAAGTTGCACCAGAAAACTCAACTTCTGGGTTGGTTAGGTCTAGGCGAACAAATTCAACTTCCATGCTCTCATAAATCACAAGAGGGCGTTGGCAGTTGATCATCATTTGCTGTTCTTCCATTAGAGGCACCATGATGTGCGGGAAGTTCATGCCTGAAAACTTAACGTAGTTTGTTACTACGTGCTCGATAAATGCTTGATCGTGACTCTTTTCACCTTCACATGACATGTGGAGGTATTCTTTGCCTTTTTCATCAACTAATGAGCTTTCTCTTTCACATTTTTTGTCAACGCTTAGCGCAATACCATTACCAACCATGCCTGAAAAATCAAAACGCATTTTTTGGCTAATGCCTTCTTTTTGCAGAAGTACTGCAAACAAAAGATCACCAGGTACGCAAAAGCGCTTATTGTCTTCATCGTGAATTGGGTTAAAGTCAGCAGCTACTTTTTTTGCAAAGTGGCTAGCTTGTTCACGAGTGAACTGAAATTCATTGTCTTCAGTAGAAAAGTAAGGTGTCAGAAACATAGTATCGCTATTAGTCATCAAATCTGGTGTGGATTATAGCTAACTAACTTCTATCTAATGGTCTATCCAGTTAACTTTTCATAAATATCAATGGATTAGATGGAAATGTTGGATGGTATGTGACGATTTTGGTTGGAGGGTTTGTCTTGGCTCAATGCAACAAGGGCTAATTAATAGCCCTTGTATATGTGACGTGTTATAGAGTTTTCAATAGCTCCTAGAAGCTACACAGAATACCTTCAGGCATTAGGTGGTTGTGTGCTGACAACTTTAATAATAGGTTTGCTTGTTCAATATCTGGTGAAAAGTAGCGGTCTTTGTCATAGAAGCTGACTTTTTCTCGAAGGATTTGTTTCGCTTCTTCTACACGAGGTGATGATAGGTTCGGCGCTCTGAAGTCTAGACCTTGTGCAGCGGCCAAGTATTCGACTGCCAATATGCCACGTGTGTTTTCAGCCATGTATCGAAGACGACGTCCCGCAAATGTTGCCATTGATACGTGATCTTCCTGGTTTGCCGAAGTCGGTAAACTGTCGATTGAAGCTGGGTGTGCAAGTGTTTTGTTTTCACTTGCCAGCGCAGCAGAGGTCACTTGAGCAATCATGAAACCTGAGTTCACACCACCATTATCAACTAAGAAAGGTGGCAGTTTACTTAATGCGCTATCGATAAGCAGTGCCATTCTTCGCTCTGAAAGGCTACCTATCTCTGCAATCGCAAGAGCGAGATTATCCGCAGCCATTGCGACTGGTTCTGCATGGAAGTTGCCGCCTGAAATGATGTCGCCATCTTCAGCAAAAACCAGTGGGTTATCGGATACAGAGTTCGCTTCAACATTTAGGGTTTCCGCAGAGTTACGGATTTGTTGTAAACATGCCCCCATAACTTGGGGCTGACAGCGTAGTGAGTACGGGTCTTGAACTTTTTCACAGCTAGTATGTGACTCGCCAATCTCGCTATTTTGATCAAGCATATGACGGTAAGCCAGAGCTGCATCCATTTGGCCACGGTGACCACGAACACGATGGACTCTAGGGTCAAACGGACGACGGCTACCTAGTGCGGCTTCAACAGACATAGCACCACATACCGTTGCAGACGCGAACAAATCTTCCGCAGCGAATAGGCCTTCTAATGCGAATGCTGTGGACGCTTGAGTACCATTTAACAGAGCTAAACCTTCTTTAGGTGCTAGTGTTATTGGTTCTAGACCTGCGATTTTCATTGCTTCTAAGCCGGTGACTACCTTGCCGTTGTGTCGTGCTTGGCCTTCACCCAATAGCACTGTACTCATGTGCGCTAGTGGAGCAAGGTCACCAGAGGCACCTACTGAGCCTTTTTGTGGAACACAAGGATAAACTTGTGCATTCACTAGATCGATTAGAGCATTAATTACCTTCAGTCGAATACCTGAATAGCCACGAGACAAGCTATTAATTTTTAGTACCATCATCAAACGCACGGTTTCATCAGACATGAATTTGCCTATGCCAGCTGCATGAGAAAGTACGATACTTTTTTGTAGAACTTCCAGATCTTCAGGCGCAATTTTGGTGTTTGCCAACAAGCCAAAGCCTGTATTGATGCCATACACAGTGCGATCTTCTGCAATCACTTGCTCTACAACGCGTGTACTTGCTTCAATGTCAGGAATTGCTGCTGGATCGAGTGACAAGCTCACAGGGCTGCGACTCACTTTGCGAAGTTCAGGTAGGCCGAGCTGTCCTGGTTTAATTAATAAGTTCAACATGTTTTCTCCAGACATTAAAGATGACGCAGTTCGTCGTTAAGCATAGGTAAATCAAGCTTTTGTTCTTTAGCACATTGCTTGGCTATATCGTAGCCTGCATCTGCATGACGCATAACACCGGTTGCCGGATCATTGTGAAGTACACGAGCAATACGTTGCGATGCATCTTCACTGCCGTCGCAACAAATCACCATACCCGAATGTTGTGAGAAGCCCATTCCAACACCACCACCGTGGTGCAGAGAAACCCAAGTTGCGCCGCCTGCTGTATTTAGCAGAGCATTTAGCAGAGGCCAATCTGATACAGCGTCTGATCCATCCATCATGCCTTCTGTTTCACGGTTAGGACTTGCGACTGAACCTGAGTCTAGGTGGTCACGACCGATAACAACTGGTGCTTTCAGTTCGCCATTTTTAACCATTTCATTGAATGCTTGACCCAAACGTTCACGATCTTTTAAGCCAACCCAACAGATACGAGCTGGCAGACCTTGGAATTGGATGCGTTCACGTGCCATATCCAGCCAGTTGTGCAGATGTGGGTTATCGGGGACCAGTTCTTTTACTTTTTGGTCTGTTTTATAGATGTCTTCAGGGTCGCCAGAAAGGGCAGCCCAACGGAATGGGCCGATGCCTTCACAGAACAGAGGACGAATATACGCAGGAACGAAGCCTGGGAAATCAAATGCATTCTCGACACCTTCTTCCAGTGCCATTTGGCGAATGTTGTTACCGTAATCTACGGTCGCAGCACCGCGGTACTGAAGGTCTAGCATTGCTTGTACTTGAACAGCCATAGATTGTTTAGCTGCCTTCACGACTTTTGCTTCATCAATCAAACGTTCTTGTGCGGCTTTCTCCATCGTCCAACCTTGAGGCAAGTAGCCGTTCAGTGGATCGTGGGCAGAGGTTTGATCAGTAACCACATCGGGAGTGATATTGCGTTCAACCAATTCTGGAAATACATCTGCCGCGTTACCTAATAGACCAACAGAAATAGGCGTGTCTGACTCTTTAATCATAGCCATTGCTTCATCTAAGCTGGTGGCTTTCTTGTCAACATAGCCAGTGCGTAGACGGTAATCGATTCGAGATTCATCACACTCAACCGCAATCATTGAGAAACCAGCCATTGTCGCAGCAAGAGGCTGAGCACCACCCATTCCGCCAAGACCGCCCGTTAGAACCCACTTACCATTTGCTTCGCCTTGGAAGTGCTTTTTCGCGATAGCAACAAACGTTTCATAAGTACCTTGAACAATGCCTTGTGAGCCAATGTAGATCCAGCTACCTGCTGTCATTTGTCCATACATCATCAAGCCTTCTTTATCGAGCTCGTTGAAGTGTTCCCAGTTTGCCCAATGTGGAACAAGGTTGGAGTTGGCAATAAGTACACGAGGTGCATTTTTGTGGGTCGGGAATACGCCTACAGGTTTCCCTGATTGAACAAGTAGAGTTTGGTCATCTTCTAGACGTTCTAATACTTCGACAATCTTGTCATAACATTTCCAATCACGAGCCGCACGGCCAATACCACCGTACACAACCAGAGCATGTGGGTGTTCTGCCACATCTGGATCTAGGTTGTTCATCAACATACGTAGTGGTGCTTCTGTTAACCAAGATTTAGCACGTAAAGCCGTACCATGCGGTGCGCGAATTTCGCGAGTCGTGTCGAGACGAGGGTCATTGTTGTGTTCCATCATTCTGGAATTCCTTATGTTTCACGTTATATAGCTGTCGGTATAACTTGATTAGTTGTTGGCCATTGCATTGGCGATATCCCAACACAAACGAGCTGCCAAACGAGCGGTTTGGCCATCAATGTCATAGTTTGGGTTGTATTCCGCAATGTCCGCGATAATGAGTTTTTCACTGTGTTTGAAAATCTGTTCTAAAAAAGGAGCGAGTGCTTCATAGCTCACGCCTCTTGCCGCGGGTGCACTTACGCCCGGTGCTGTCGCTGCTGGGAATACGTCTAGGTCTATAGTGAGATAGAGGTAATCACACTCAGCGATGAATTTTTGTAACTTAACCAGTTGAGCGACTTGGTTTATTTGGGTCATGTTGCGGTCGTGTTCATACCAAACGCCCAGTTGGTCGGCTCTGTTAAACAGCGCTTTGGTATTGCTGGCTGCGCTCACACCAAGACAAGCGTAATGAAACGGCCACTGATACTTGTGGCAGTAATCACTGATCTGGTTAAAAGGCGTGCCTGAGCTGGGTTTAACGTCGGCGATGTCGCTTTCGAATTCGCGAAGATCAAAGTGAGCATCAAAGTTAACGATGCCTATCTTAGGTTTGCATTCAGGCTGATCTTTGTGAAGGCGTTCAGCTTTATGTAAATGCTCAGCGAGACCTTGGAACGACGCCCAAGCCACTTCGTGACCACCGCCAAGGGTAATCACTTTGTTAGTTGATAGAGCATTGGCAATCACAGAAGCGCACTGTTTTTGGCTGACTTCTAATTGACCATCATTGCATTCAACATCGCCAAGATCAGCAATGTGTGTGTCGTTGTGCCAAGCCATATTCGCGAGAGCTTTGCGAATAAGATTAGGTGCTTGCTTTGCGCCCACTCGCCCTTTATTTCTTGCCACTCCAACATCGCTGGCAAAGCCAACTAAGGCGATAGCATTCTTAGTCGGTTCGTTACTTAAATCACTATTTTGGATTTGGCTAGTGATGTGGTGAACACGCGTACCCATTGCACCATCTTCGAGATCATTACGTCCCGCCCACTCAAAGTTATGTACGGTTGTTGCGTTATATTGGGTGTTGTTGGACTTAGATTGAGTCATGGCACACCTCGCCATCAACGATGCGTTTATGCAGATGAGGAACACCGACTTGATAACTAAGGTCGGCTGGATGTTCGATATTCCAAATAGCTAAATCTGCGGCATAACCGATTTCGATTTTACCTTTGTTTTGTGAGTCGCCGATGGCGGAAGCAGCATGGCAAGTCACACCGCGCAGTGCCTCTTCAGGCGTTGTTCCAAATAACGTACAGCTCATGTTCATCATTAGTGTTAGGTCGGCAAAAGGGGAAGTGCCGGGGTTTAAGTCGGTAGCAATCGCCATAGGGATATTATGTTTACGTAGTAATGCAATTGGCGGCTGTTGGGTCTCTTTCAAGAAATAAAAAGCACCAGGTAGTAACGTCGCAGCAGTGCCTGATTCCGCCAGCGCTTTTACTCCGGCTTCATCAAGGTACTCAACATGGTCAACAGAGAGTGCGCCGTATTTTGCTGCAAGCGCACTGCCACCCATATTAGAAAGCTGTTCTGTGTGGCCTTTAATCTCGAGCCCATGCTCTTTGGCTGCTGCAAATACACGTTCGGTTTGTTCTAGGTTGAAGCCGATAGATTCGCAGAACACATCAACCGCATCGGCTAACCCTTGTTCTGCGGCTTTAGGAATGATCTCTTGGCAAACCAGATCGATATAACTATCCGGTTGTTCTTTATATTCGGGCGGCACAGCATGTGCTGCAAGGAGAGTGGTGGTGATCTTAATACGGCGATGATTTTCTAACGCTTTAGCTGCGCGTAACATTTTGAGTTCATCATCAAGCGTTAAACCATAGCCCGATTTTACTTCGATGCTGGTTACGCCACTTCTTAGGAGACCATCGAGTCTAGGTAGCGCCATTTCAACCAGCTCAGACTCTTGTGCTGCGCGTGTTGCAGTGACTGTCGCCAGAATTCCGCCGCCTTGCTTGGCGATGTCGGTGTAAGACACACCATTCAAACGCTGCTCAAACTCGTTGGCGCGATTACCCGCAAATATGAGATGAGTGTGGCAATCAATTAACCCAGGTGTTACTAGCTTGTTCTTGCAATCATAGGTGATGTAACCCAAAGAACTACCAACACTGATTTGTTGTAACTCAGAAGCAAGCGCCTCGTTGTTTGAACAAGAGATGGACACGATCTTACCGTTTTCGATAACGATATCTTGAGGGGAAGAGGGCTGATAACCATCGGCTCCCGAGCTCATGGAGACCACTCGTGCGTTTTTGAGGATCAAATTCATAATCACCTAGATCTTTGCTGAACATTAAATGTATATACAAATAAATAGGCTAAACGTTTACTTGAATCAAGTTTATGTTGCAAAAATGTGATCAGAGTTCAGGGTAATGTTCTTTAATCTAGAATTATCTTGGAGCTTAATTTGTACTTAGAACCAGGATGGTAGAGCAATGCAAAGCTGATTAGACGCTCTTTGCTCCATGTTCTTCGATTCAAAAGAAGGCAAGGTTCTGATTCTAGAAGTTTGAGCGAAGTTCTAATTTTTGAGTCTGGAATAATGGCTTCAACAGTATGCTCAATAGCACTCAATGGGCAACTTTTTGAAAGGTATTCATTAGGTGTTGATGTCGAAAAATCCTGTTCAAGGTATTTAGGTGCGGCTAGAGAGTTAACCCATCGAGCCTCTAGCTGAATTGGTGATCCATCTGCAAAATGTATGATTTCACTATAAAAAACTTCTTCGTGAATCATAACACCTAACCGTGTGGCGGTGCTTTCATCGGCCTTGCTGCTTTCGTGTTTGATGACTTTGCTTGTATACTTTTGGCCTCGGTCTTTGATCTCTTGCGCGATGTTATTGATATCAAGCAAGGGAGATTGGGCTTTTTCATTTGGCTCACAAACAAAAGTTCCCAGCCTTGGTTTTCTGATTAATTTCCCTTCAGAAACGAGGTCTCGAATGGCTTTATTAACTGTCATTCTACTCACATTAAACTGTTCTGTGAGTTCAAGTTCGGTGGTGATCTGATAACCAACTGGCCAATAACCGCTAGTGATTTTCTCGTCTATGAATTGTTTTATTTGCAGGTAGAGCGGTGCTTTTGACATAATGAAACCTTATTTGACTATACAAATAGAGTAGCGAATTTCTTAATGATTTCAACATTTCCTCGGACTATGTGATGCTATTCGACATAGATAGTGCGAATTACTTGATTCTATGAGGTAAGTGTCGCAAATTGTCGCGCAATAATTATCAGAAAATCAAATGATTAAAAAGGAAACAATATGTTTAAGAAAATAAAAGCCTCGTTGGGCATCGGTGCAGCAAAGGTTGATACCGTCTTAGATAATATTGAAGTTTTCCAAGGTGGCGAGTTGTCTGGCAATGTTCATATCATTGGTGGCGACGTTGAGCAACAAATCGACCGGATCAACTTGGTTCTCAATACAGAAGTAAAAGTCGAAACCGAAGATAGCACCAGTTACGAAACCTTTTCACTGGGTCGTATTCGAGCTGTAGAGTCTTTCGTTATTCAACCGGGTGAAACCAAGTTGGTCCCATTCCGCCTTAAGTTAAATGATGAAACACCAGTGACTGCGTTGAACGCACAAATGAACCAATGCCATGTGTGGGTTGAAACAAACCTAGATATCGGCTTTGCGATTGACCCTAAAGATCGCGATTTTATCTCCGTTCATCCACTGCTAACAGTCGCTAAAATCATTCAAGGTGTTGAAGCATCGGGCATGGCCATGGTGAAAGCAGACGTAGAGAAGGGCTTCTTAAAAGGCAACAGCTTTGCTTCGCGTTCGGGCTGTTACCAAGAGATTGAATTTCGCAGCGGTGGTTTTATGAATAACAAAGAGATCGAGCTGTCATTCATCGTAGAAGGTTCAATGGTTCACTGCCTAGCAGAAATCGACCGTTCAATGAGTTTCCGTGGCGACCAATACATCTCATTCAGCTTGCCTGCAAACACGGCTGATTCAGACATTCGCAATGCAGTCTCACGAATTATGAGTGCGTAGTTGCCAACAGTGCCGACAAAATTAAGCCGAACGAACTCGTTCGGCTTTTTTGATTCTGCTGTCTCGACCTGAAATGTGTTTACCACTGATGACGATAGGCCAATTGGAAGGCGACGTCGGTGGAGTTATCCATGTTGAAGATGTTTTCGATAATGGATATCTCGATAGCTGAACGCTGCATGAGATAGCGATACCCAAGCATAATTTCATTCGCGGCTTCCGAAAATTCAGTTTCACCGTCTTCTGCGCCTTCATACCATCGATATTCAAGGTGTAACTCATGGTTTTCAAATAATGAGAGTTGATAGCCGCCCATCCATGACCATGTCATCTTCTTATGTGAAAAGCTATTCTCCGCTTCTCTACTGGACTGATTCGCTAACCCTAGGCTGGTATAGAAGGTATTGATGCCGAGTTGGTATGCATAGTTGAGTTGAGCGCTTTGTTCGGTGCTGTTTCCCTTAAATGCACCGTGGCTGACGTTGTTATGATAGAGGGAGACGCCAAAAGATAAGCCGTGGTTTTCTAGATCTATGATTTGGTATTGGGTGTAGAACGTGAAAGCATTGGTTAGCGTGTCACCGGAGAAGTCACGAATATTGATGTCGTGGTTTGGTGCATAGATGTCGAATTGGTGTCGCTCTTTCTGGTCTCGCCCTGCTTGGTCGATGCTAAATAGGTCATGAAAATTGATGGTGATTTTGTCGAGGTGATTATTGGCTGCATAAAGCCAACGGTAATTGAATTCTACTTGCCACCTTGTGGTTAATTGCCACCGCAGTCCTGTCTGAAGTTGGTTTTGATAATAGTCGAAGTGATAGTCGGGGGAGTCGGCCCAGATGCTCGCGGCAGTTAAAGCGGTAAACACTTCAACCTTATTCTCTTCGAGTGGGAAGCCAGAACGAAGTGTTGGAGTCAGGCGAACGGACTGCAATGGTGCTTGGGCATAACTGATTAAGGGGCCGTAATCTTTGTTGGCCCATGCCGTTTCTGGTGCAGTAACTCCTATGGCTATTGTTAACAGTAAACGAGGTGTGATTGATATAAAAGTAGCTAGCTTCTCCATATGTGCCTCATCTGTATCTAGTTGCTTTATAGAGCTTAGCTCTAAATGACTAATTTGTAAGAGTTGAGTCGAAATAGGTAAGCTAGAACAGTTCGATTCGAAAGGTGGTTCAAGGGAATGGGAAGTCACTTTTTGGCATAACGACGTCAATAGGAGAGTCGGGAGGTTCCCTCCATCATTGTCATTTCATATTATTTCGTTAAAATGCTCAGATACGTACAAATGGGGCATCTGTATTTGCTTCTATGTGGGTATCTTTATTATGCATATATCTACGATCAACATACTCGTTGATTGAAAAACATATATTAAACATTTTCATGTGTTGCTTGGTGTGCAACACCACTGTAAAGGACAAATAATGCCAATTATTACTCTTCCTGACGGTAGTCAGCGTCAATTTGACAACCCTGTATCAACTCTAGATGTTGCCCTATCAATCGGTCCTGGTCTTGCTAAAGCAACCATTGCTGGTCGTGTAGACGGCGAGCGTGTTGATGCTTGTGATCTTATCGAAAATGATGCAAGCCTAGAAATCATCACAGCTAAAGATGAAGTCGATGGCCTTGAAATCGTTCGTCACTCTTGTGCTCACCTTTTAGGTCACGCGATTAAGCAGCTTTTTCCAGAAGCGAAAATGGCGATCGGTCCTACTATCGATAACGGTTTCTACTACGATATCGACCTTGAGCACTCTCTAACGCAAGAAGATCTAGAAAAGATTGAAAAGCGTATGAAAGAGCTAGCGAAGACCAAGTATCAGGTTGTTAAGAAGAAAGTTAGCTGGCAGGAAGCGCGTGACGCATTCGAAGCTCGCGGCGAGACTTACAAAATTGAAATCTTGGACGAGAATGTTTCTAAAGACGACCGTCCTGGCCTGTACCATCACGAAGAATACATCGATATGTGTCGTGGCCCACACGTACCTAACATGAGCTTCTGCCAGCATTTCACGCTACTTAATGTAGCAGGTGCATACTGGCGTGGTAACAGTGATAACAAGATGCTTCAACGTATCTACGGCACTGCATTCCAAGACAAGAAGGCACTTAAAGCTCACCTTGTGCGCCTAGAAGAAGCGGCTAAACGTGACCACCGTAAAATCGGTAAAGCGCTTGATCTATTCCACATGCAGCAAGAAGCACCAGGCATGGTGTTTTGGCATCACAACGGTTGGACTATCTTCCGTGAGCTAGAAGTATTTATTCGTCAGAAACTGACTGAGTATGATTACCAAGAAGTAAAAGGCCCATTAATGATGGACCGTGTTCTTTGGGAACGCTCTGGTCACTGGGATAAGTACGCAGACGCGATGTTCACAACTTCTTCAGAGAACCGTGAATACGCTATTAAGCCAATGAACTGTCCTGGTCACGTTCAAATCTTCAACCAAGGTTTGAAATCTTACCGTGATCTACCGCTACGTATGGCTGAGTTCGGCTCATGTCACCGTAACGAGCCGTCTGGCGCACTTCATGGCATCATGCGTGTTCGTGGATTCACTCAAGATGATGCTCACGTATTCTGTACTGAAGACCAAGTTCAACAAGAAGTTAAAGCTTGTATTGAAATGGTTTACGATACTTATACAACTTTCGGTTTCGAAAACATTGTTGTTAAGCTATCTACTCGTCCAGAACAGCGTGTCGGTTCAGACGAAATGTGGGACCGTGCAGAGGCCGATCTTAAGCAAGCGCTAGAGTCAATGGAGATTGCATACGAGATTCAAGAAGGCGAGGGTGCGTTCTACGGACCTAAGATTGAATTTACTTTGCATGATTGTTTGGACCGTGCATGGCAATGTGGTACAGTGCAGCTCGATTTTGCATTACCAGAACGTTTAGGTGCTACTTACGTAGGTGAAGATAACGAGCGTCACACGCCAGTTATGATCCACCGCGCGATTTTAGGTTCACTAGAACGCTTCATTGGTATTCTTATTGAAGAATACGCTGGCTTCTTCCCTACGTGGTTGGCGCCAGAACAAGCAGTTGTAATGGGTATTACAGACAAACAGTCTGAATATGTACAAGAAATTACGAAAAAACTGCAAAAAAGTGGATTTAGAGTCAAAGCAGACTTGAGAAATGAGAAGATTGGCTTTAAAATCCGCGAACATACTTTGAAACGTGTACCGTTCATGCTTGTGTGTGGTGACCAAGAAATGGAAGCCGGCGAAATTGCAGTACGTACACGTAAAGGTAAGGACCTTGGCAAGTTTAAAGTGGATGACTTTATTTCATACATCCAAGCCGAAGTTTCAAGCCGTAAGCTCAATCTGGAGGAATAGCTATTAAAGGCGGAAGACGTGGCCAACAACCGGCCAAACAAAACCAGCACCGTTTAAACGGTGACATTCGTGGCGTTCGTGAAGTGCGTCTAACTGGCGCAGACGGCGAAGCTGTTGGTGTAGTAACAATCGCGGAAGCGATGGAAGCTGCAAATGAAGCTGGTATGGATCTTGTGGAGATTAGCCCTAACGCCGAGCCGCCAGTTTGTCGTGTGATGGACTACGGTAAGTTCCTCTTCGAGAAGAGCAAAGCTGCGAAAGAGCAGAAGAAAAAGCAAAAGCAGGTTCAGATCAAGGAAATTAAATTCCGACCTGGAACTGATATTGGAGACTATCAGGTAAAACTACGCAACCTGACTGGTTTCCTAGAAGACGGCAACAAAGTGAAGGTAACAATTCGCTTCCGTGGCCGCGAAATGGCTCACCAAGAAATCGGTGTTGACGTTCTTAATCGTTTGAAAGTAGATACTGAAGAATTTGCAGTTGTCGAATCTTTCCCAACGAGAATTGAAGGTCGCCAGATGATCATGGTGTTGGCCCCTAAAAAGAAGTAATTAACGGCTTTGCAAGTAATTAAACCCTGCAGCCTCAGGTTGCGGGGTTTTATTCGCCCTAATTACTATGTTATTAACAACTCAACAATGCGGAGTTATTCATCATGCCTAAGATGAAAACCAACAAAGGTGCTGCTAAGCGTTTCCAGAAAACTGCTGGTGGTATTAAGTTTAAGCACGCTGGTAAACGTCACATCCTGACTAAGCGTACTACTAAGAACAAGCGTCAGCTACGTCCGAACTCGATCCTTCCTAAATGTGAAGTTGCTCAAGTTCTACGTATGATGCCATACGCTTAATTCTTTTTAGTTTATAAATTCGTTTAGTTTAGGAGAAGCATAATGCCTCGCGTAAAACGTGGTGTACAAGCTCGTGCACGTCATAAGAAAGTTCTAAAACAAGCTAAAGGTTACTACGGAGCACGTTCACGTGTTTACCGCGTAGCTTTCCAAGCAGTTACCAAAGCTGGTCAATACGCTTACCGTGACCGTCGCAACAAGAAACGTCAATTCCGTCAACTTTGGATTGCACGTATCAACGCGGCATCTCGTCAAAATGGTCTATCTTACAGCCGTTTCATCAATGGCCTTAAGAAAGCATCTATCGAGATCGACCGTAAGATTCTTGCTGACATCGCAGTATTCGACAAAGCAGCATTTGCTGTTCTAGTTGAAAAAGCGAAAGCATCTCTATAATTTAGAGTTAGCTTAAAGGTTTAAGAAAAGGAGAACTTCGGTTCTCCTTTTTTATTGCCTGTAATTTGGCTCCTTAGAGATTCCCTCCTTCCTTCCTTCGTCAGTCTTGGGAATGACGAGATGAACTTCCGCATCTAATTTTTATTCGCTTGATCTGGCATTCTGGTATATAAACATCTACCTAACCTTTAAATGTTAAGCGACCGATATAAATGACCGCACCAACTACTATGACGTTCTTTGGACGTTTTGAAGCTGACATCCTTTCTGGCAAAAAGACCATTACTATTCGCGATGAATCAGAGCGTGATTACCAACCGGGCAGCGTTGTTGAAGTCTCAACGTTAGAAGAAGGGCGCGTGTTCTGTAATCTTAAGATCATCAGCGTAGAACCAATTCTGTTCGATGAGCTGGGTGAGTTCCATGCACAACAAGAGAACATGACGCTGCAAGTGCTGAAAGATGTGATTCAAGATATCTACCCAGGTATTTCTCAGCTTTACGTTGTCTCTTACGAGCTAGTTTAATCGCTAACAACGCACCTTTAGTGCAGTTCTGGATGAATAGGAAGGATTAATGACTGAGTTATCGAGCGACACTAAGCAGCAAATCTTGCTTCAACTTTATTGTCGTGAGCAAACTGACCAGCCGTTAATTCCTCGTACCGAGCTCGACATCGATCTTTACGACAGCGAAGCGTTTTTAGTTTGGCGTGCAACCGAGCGTTAGCATTCTTTAAACTCGGTTTATCTGCTGCGTTTACGCTTCAAAGTTTGTTAGGCGAGAGTGCTGTTCACTGCCCACATCTTGCTTGGCACAAACCGTTAGTAGGTCATCAATAAAGTACTTGAGA
This sequence comes from Vibrio sp. ECSMB14106, assembly GCF_000972265.1. Taxonomy (NCBI): domain Bacteria; kingdom Pseudomonadati; phylum Pseudomonadota; class Gammaproteobacteria; order Vibrionales; family Vibrionaceae; genus Vibrio; species Vibrio sp. ECSMB14106. Next base: position 21,644 of record NZ_LAUM01000002.1, read on the forward strand.
GCGCGAGCTTCGATACGTCGAATGCCTTGCTGCTGCTCTTCATTCAAGTAACCATAGATGGTCGCCGCTCCAAAATCACCAAAGATCATTTGGCCTTGTTCATTGACTAGGGTGTTGTGCGCATACAAGTCACCGTGACAAACCTTGTTGTCATGCAGGTGATTAAATACATCGATTATCTGAGTCACAATGTTGTCGATTTGCGAGAGCGGAAGTTCAAAACCTTCTGGGAAAGTATCACGTGTGCAAGTCTCGAGTGTCGGTGGCAGACCTAGGTTGTAGTAGCTGCTTGGAATGAGTTCCATCACCAAAGCTAGGTAGTCCGGTTCCTCAACTTGAGCAATGGATTTTACCAAGTTGTTATGGTGGCCAGCTTGAAGGCACGCTTCTAGCTCATCATGTGGGTAACCGTCACTGGTGACTTCGCCTTTAAACACTTTAACCGCTACTTCTTGTGGGAAATCAAAGTCGCTATTTAGCCAACTCGCATGAGAGATCACGCCTGACGCGCCTTGGCCAAGTACTTGATTCAGTGAATAGCTTTGAGAGCTAACCGCAGGCACGCTATCTAAGCTGCTAGGGTGTTTGCAAAATGGATTACCCGCAAAGGCTAACCAAGCCAGCTTTGGTAGTTTAATAAGGAACTCAGGGAATTCAGTCAGTCGGTTTGCAGACAAGCGGACCAGTTCGAGGTTGGATAGCTTTTCCATACTCTCAGGTAAAGCGCGAAGCTGGTTGCCTGCGAGTGCCAGCTTTTGCAGTCTTGGCCTTTCACCCAGTGAGTTCGGTAGAACTTCGATGGCGTTGTCGGTAAGGATCAACCAGCGTAATTGAGGTGGCAGAGATACTTCGCTTACGGTTTTGATTTGGTTAGTCTTGAAACCGATCATTTCAAGCTTAGGAAGTGACCCAAGAACATCAGGAAGATGCGTGAACAGGTTATTCGACGCGAAGATAATACGCAGGTTAGTTAGCTTTGATAACTCGGCTGGTAGGTCTGACAGCTGATTACCTGAAAGGTCTAGAATCTCAAGCGAATCGGCAAGCTCTATGATTTCTAAAGGAAACTCTGTGAGACCTTCTGACAGTTTTAAGCGCTTAATACCGTTTAGTTGCCCTGATTTTAATTGTTCTAGAGTATGCAAACCTTAGCCTTATGAATAGATGTTCGAGGCGCGTAGTTTACTTGTCTCAATCAAGAAAGGCGAGCACCGGAACGATGCTCGCTTAACTAATCTCAGTGAACGAATCTACGAAGGTTAAAGTCGTATATGGTTTTGGCTGACGCCGACCTCCTCAATAAAATCAGCATCATGACTGACCAAGATAAATGCGCCTTTGTATCCACGTAAAGCGGACGCCAATATTTGCTTTGAGTCGATGTCTAGGTGGTTGTCCGGTTCATCGAGTAATAGAAGCGGGGTATCTTGCTTATGGCTAACGATTAACATCGCCAGTTTCATTTTTTCACCACCACTTAAATGAGCCACTTTTCGGTATACGGAGTCTCGCCTGAACCCCATTCCAGCGAGCAAGGTTCGTGCGTCGCTTTCTGTTAACCCAAAGCTGTGTGTCATCAAGCTATCGAACATAGTGTCGTTGGTGTCTAACAGGCCAAAGTGTTGATCCAAGTATACGGTCGCCCCTAAGCGCTTAATGGATCCGATATAGTTCGAGTGTTGGCCATGAATGGCTTTTAACAGTGTCGATTTTCCACACCCGTTAGCCCCGGTTAGATAGCATCGTTCCCCTTGTGATAGAGAGAAGCTAATAGGAGCACCAGAACCAAAATTTAGGCGACACTCTTCAACGGTTAATAGTGAGTGTTTTTTAGTAGTATTCGCTTGTTGTAGGTATAACGCTTGTGGTTTCATCCGCTCCTTCTGTTCTTTAAGCGACTGAAGTTTATGTTGGTTTTGGTCAATGAGGTTCCTTTGGCTTGTCGCAGACGCGGCTTGGCTTTGACCTGCTTTATCTTTCATCGCATCCAATAATATCTTGGGTTGGCTACCTGACTTTCTGAGTCGGTTTCCCTGAGATTCTCGCTGCTGCGCCTTTTCCTTGTTGGTTTGAGCTTGACGTTCGAGTCGTTTCTTTTCGGACTGATGATGCGCAATCTGTTTCTCTAGCGCGTCGCTTTGACTAGACACTTGTTTGAAGTAATCATCATAATTTCCTTTATAGAAACGTACGCCCAAGCTATTGAGATGGTAGATCCCGTCCATTTGTCTCAATAAGCTTCGATCATGGCTGACGATAAGTATTTTTCCTGCAAACATCTGGCACTGTTCGAGTACCCAATTGCGTCCATCGTTATCCAAATGGTTCGAAGGCTCATCGAGGATCAGTATGTCGTTATTTGATACGAATAGCCGATGAAGCTGTAACAGGGCAAGTTGCCCACCACTCAAAGAGCAACAAAGCGTGTTCAAATCACTAGTGATTTTGAGTGTACCTAGCAACTGCTGGGTACGTGTCTCTAAATCCCAATCATCTCCAACGATATTGAAGTGCTGCAGTTCGCAGCTACCTTGCTCTATCGCTTTTAATGCATCTAACTTTTCGGTGAGCCCTAAGAAGTCAGCGATGGTGATGTTGGTATCCAGTAGCGTTGATGGTAATTGAGAGTAAAAGCCGATTGAACCTTGGAGTGAAACACTGCCTGTTGTGGGCTGTTTTTGTCCCACTAGCAATGAAAGTAACAATGATTTTCCAGCCCCGTTTCTTCCGACTAGGCCGGTGAGGCGTGTACTCAAATTAAAGGTGATGTCTTTGAATAGCCACTCACCTGTATCGAGTTGGAATGAGAGATTGTTGGCTAATATAGTAGGCATAGAAATACCTCCCTTTACGTGTAAACGAGTAAAAGGGGTGAGGCGCTTATTCTATATAGAACCCTACACAGAATTCTATGTATAGACCGCCAAAGACGTTACTTACTTAGCATGCCAATCAAAGATAGGAAATAGGGTGTTGATCTGATTTCTGTCTTTGAGGTATTGAACTTAAAGATGTTTGTTTGTCAAAAAACGGATCTTTAAGAGCTTGATTTGTCGCGAAAATAGATGACGAAGTAACGCCCACTAACCCCCGAGTGTCCAAATGATTTTTATAAAAATAAATCGGATGTCAGGATGTTAGTACTTCATTATGGCGTTATTCTCTTTTGAAATGATGGTGGGATGGTACTGAAAGAACGTACTCTGAGTCAATATGCTGAGGTGATTAAATTGTGTTCAAATAATTAAAGCGCCTGTGTGGCGCTTTAGTGAGCATTATTGGAAATAAATTGAGTCTAGAACTTATATCTTTGGGCTTAAAGCTACTTGGTTTGTCCGCCAACGGCTCGCCAACACATATCAAAGCTATCGTTGATGTACTCCGATGTTTGTTCTGGTGGAGACTCGCTTTGTTCAATCAGCCAGTTTGCACAAATCAGAAAGTGGCTATGGATGAAGTGCCTAACAAGGTTAATGTCTAACACCATCAATTCACCATCCTCTTGCCCTTTCAAAATGATCTCGTCTAGCGATGCGAACATCTGTGAAACAATTACTTCTCGAGTTTGGGTCGTTGGGTCGAAATGAACATTGGTAAAGAACTTCATCGCAACCGGATTTTCTAATGCCCATTCAATTCCTGTGATCCACATGAACTTAAAAGCTTGGTAGCGATCTTCTATTGCCACATCAGTGTGCAGTTGAAGGGTCGAGAATAGCTCTAGCTTCAGCTCGCGAAACAGTTCATCAATCAATAGAGATTTGTTTTCGAAGTGGTGGAACAACGTCGCTTTCGCCACACCAGCTGTTTTCGCTATTTGTCCGGTAGATGTGCCCTCTAGCCCTTGTTGAGAGAAGAGCAGGAGTGCAGCATCTAGGATTTTTTGTCTTTTGGTGATCATCTATTGAGTACTTTGAACATCAGTTTCTTGATTGGGTTGTTGTAAGGAGGATGCATTAACTTGGTGAAGTTGATTTTTCCTCTGCTTAGAACGGTTTTGGCATGGCTAAAGGTCTTGAAGCCCTCAATGCCGTGATAGTGTCCCATGCCTGAAGGGCCGATGCCACCGAATGGCGCGTCTTCTGCAGCCACATGCACCAAAGAATCATTAATACACACGCCGCCAGAGTGTGTGTCTGATAAAAACTTGTCTTGGGTTTCTTTATTATGGCTCATTAGGTACAGAGCCAGTGGGCGTTCTCTCTCTGTAATGTAGCTGATTGCTTCTTCGATGGAATCATAAGGCACGATAGGCAGAACAGGACCAAACAGCTCTTCTTGCATCGCGAGCATCTCATCGTTCACTTCGGTGAGAAGGTGCGGCGTCATTCTGTGGTTTACATCGTCCTGTGCTTGTTCGGTTACCGTGTGAATAACCGCGCCTTTGGCTTGTGCGTCTTCAATGACACCTTTCAAGCGATTGTATTGGCGCATGTTGATCACTGAGGTTAAGTCTTTGCTCTCAATACCGGCTTTATAAAGCTTCTTGAAATAACGCTTATAAGCTGTGATGAACTCGTCCGTTTTTTCTCGCGGCAATAAGATGTAATCAGGCGCTACACATATTTGGCCAGCGTTTAAGCTTTTTGCAAACAGGATACGTTCAACAGCGTCAGCTACATCAAAATCAGGGGCAATGATGGTTGGAGATTTGCCGCCTAACTCCAGGGTAACTGGTGTTAAGTTGTTAGCCGCTGCTCTCATAACGTGTTTACCCACAGCGGTTGAGCCTGTGAAAAGGATATGGTCAAACGGCAGTTGGCTAAATTTAGCGGAAACGTCAGCTTCGCCTTCGATAATCGCAACCTGATCTTCACTAAAGCCTTCGGCCAACATCGCTTTTAAAACTCGGTTGGTTGCTGGAGTAAACTCCGACATCTTGAGCATCGACGTGTTGCCGGCTGCTAACGCTGTGATCAGAGGGCCTAAAGAGAGCATGACTGGGAAGTTCCAAGGAACAATGATACCCACAACGCCCACTGGCTGATAATGAACCGTGATCTTAGCTGGCGTTAGCATCAAACCAGCTTTGCGGCGTGATGGCTTCAACCACTTCTTAAGGTTCTTCGCGCTGTAATTGATCTGGTGAAGAGAAGGGGTGATATCAGCAATCAAGCTGTCGTGCTTTGCTCGATGGCCATAATCTTCAGATACTGCCTCAATCAATTGCTCTTGATAGCGCATTAACAACGCTTTTAGTACTGAGAGGTTTTCTCTTCTCTGCTCAAGCGTAGGATTAACGTTATTGCGGTAGTGATCTTTTTGTCGGTTGAACATTTGAACCATGTCGTTGGTGCTCGACGTGTTTGGTTCAAGGTCTAGATTATGGCTCATAGTATCCCCTAAATTCGAAAGCTGACCGATTGGTTGGTCAGTTAAAATTACAAGAAGATCGAACCGAATACAAGATATGTGCGAGAAAAGTTCAATTATTGAGCGGTTACAACATTGAAGTGAGCGACTTTTAGTTGGAAGAATGAAGTGTTAATCGGCATTGAATCGCGGGGTACAAGCTGTGTTGGTGATAGCGAGAGTTCAGATTGTGAAGTGCTTATATTTGTCACAACTCTGACTTAACCTCACCCAATTTACTAAAAATCTTATGGTTCCTGCACATTTTGTATCCCTAATTTAATGTGAGAAATTGCTTTATATTTAATGCGCTTCAGCCTGTTTTTTACCCTAAAACCTTGTAATTCCTTACCTGTCACTTTAAGTCAGATCGTCGATAAAAAAACGTAATCGTCACCACAAATATCAATGGTTGGACTCGCTCTTAATAATATCGGTTAATGCAGCCAACAAATCGTTTTTGAACGCTTTTTGTTGGGTTATACCTCGCTATTCCAAAGAGGTATCTTCTGTCGATGGCCCTATAGTGTGAGGTCTCTAGAATTGGAAAATTCGGTTAATTTGGAACGCATCCGTGCTGAGTATAATGTAAAGCACTGGAGCCAAGGTTTTTATGGAATTGATGACAACGGTGAGGTGTATGTTTCACCGAGCGAAACCGATCATCAAGTTCCGCTAAGTCAGATCGTAAAACAGTTAGAGCAGCGAAATATTGGCTTGCCTGCTCTTGTGCGTTTTCCTCAAATAGTGCATCAACGTGTGCACAATATCTGTAACGCATTCAACCAAGCGATCGACGAATATCAGTACGACAATCGTTACCTACTTGTTTATCCGATTAAAGTTAACCAACAAAAAGAAGTGGTTGATGAGATCTTAGCGAGCCAAGCTCAATTAGAGCAGAAGCAGCTAGGACTAGAGGCGGGCAGCAAACCTGAGCTATTGGCAGTATTGGCGCTGGCTCAAAAAGCGAGCTCTGTGATCGTGTGTAACGGTTACAAAGACAGAGAATACATCCGTCTTGCGCTGATTGGCGAAAAGCTAGGCCACAAAGTATTTATCGTTCTAGAGAAGTTGTCAGAGCTTGATCTTGTTCTTTCTGAAGCGAAAGCACTTGGCGTAAAACCTCGTTTGGGTTTACGTATTCGTCTTGCTTCTCAAGGTGCAGGTAAATGGCAAGCAAGTGGTGGTGAGAAGTCGAAATTCGGTTTGTCTGCATCACAAGTATTGACCGTTATTGAACGCTTGAAAGCAGAAGATCAACTGGATGTTCTAGAGCTAGTACACTTCCACCTTGGCTCACAAATGGCGAATATTCGTGATGTGCGAAATGGTGTGAGTGAAGCGGCTCGTTTTTACTGTGAACTGCGTGACATTGGTGCTCAACTGAAGTACCTAGATGTGGGTGGTGGTTTGGCGGTCGATTACGACGGCACACGCAGTCAATCTTCAAACTCAATGAACTACGGTTTGCTTGAGTACGCTCGCAACATCGTGATGACAGTAGGGGATATTTGTAAACTCTACAATCAACCACAGCCTGTGATTATTTCGGAATCTGGTCGTTCACTGACTGCGCACCATGCAGTGCTAGTGACTAACGTGATTGGTACCGAAAGCTACTCGCCAGAAGACATGACGGCGCCAGAAGCAGATGCACCACTGTTGCTAAACAACATGTGGAAGAACTTCTTGGAGTTAGATGCAGGTAATGATGACCGTGCGCTGATTGAGATCTACAACGACACGCAAAGTGATATCGCAGAAGCACACAACCAATTTGCGACAGGCATGCTGAACCTTCAGCATCGTGCTTGGGCAGAGCAGATGTCTTTACGTATTAACTACGAACTTAGCTCTCGAATGAGCACTAAGAACCGTTACCACCGTCCTATTTTGGATGAGTTGAGCGAGCGTTTGGCTGATAAGTTTTTCGTGAACTTCTCGTTGTTCCAATCGTTGCCAGACGCTTGGGGTATTGATCAGGTGTTCCCTGTATTGCCATTGAGCGGTTTAGACAATGCGGATGAGCGTCGTGCAGTGGTGCTGGACATCACTTGTGACTCCGACGGTACGATTGACCAGTATGTTGATGGCCAGGGCATTGAAACAACGTTGCCAGTTTCAGCATGGAACCCAGACGAACCTTACCTGATGGGCTTCTTCTTAGTAGGCGCATACCAAGAGATCTTGGGTGATATGCATAACCTATTTGGTGATACGCACAGTGTCGTGGTGAATGTTGATGAGAGCGGAGAAGCAAACATAGACTACGTCAACGAAGGCGACACGGTTGAAGATATGATGCGTTATGTTCATATCGATATGGACCTAATTCGTCAGAACTACAAAGAATTGGTAACGACTAAAGTACCAGTGCAAGAACAGCAGAGTGTACTTGAAGAGTTAGAGCAAGGCTTGATGGGTTACACCTATCTTGAGGATTTTTAATGAACGATCTATTTACGAAACCAGATTACTCGCTGTATTCCAATGCGATGACGTTTATGCGTCGTCCTTTGGTACAAAACCCAATCGATAACGATGCTGATGTGGTTGTGTTGGGTGCGCCGTTAGATATGGCGACGTCTGGTCGACCGGGGGCTCGTATGGGACCGGATGCGATTCGTCGTGCGTCAGTTAACTTGGCGTGGGAAGGCAAAAAATTCCCTTGGGACTTCAATGTATTTGAACACACCTCGGTAATTGATGCTGGCGATCTTGTATTCGATTGTGGTGATGCAGAAGACCTAACTCAGCGCTTAGAAGCGGCTGCTGATGCGATTCTGAATAGTGGTAAAACTTTGTTAGGTTTAGGTGGCGATCACTTCATTACACTGCCTTTGCTAAGAGCGTATGGTAAGAAATATGGCGAGATGGCTCTGATTCACTTCGACGCGCACACTGACACTTACAGTCAGGGCAGTCATTACGATCACGGTACTATGTTCTACCATGCGCCAAATGAAGGCTTAATTTCGCCTGAACATTCAGTGCAAATTGGTATTCGTACAGAGTACAAGCAGGAAGGACACGGCTTTAACGTTATTAACGCGATGCAAGCGAACGACATGAGCGTAGACGAGATCATTGCTCAAGTAAAAGGCATTGTCGGTGATAAGCCAGTTTACCTAACGTTTGATATCGATTGTCTGGATCCTGCCTTTGCTCCGGGTACAGGTACTCCGGTATGCGGCGGTTTGAATTCAGATAAAGTTCTGAAAATTATCCGTGGCTTGCAAGGTATCAACATGGTTGGTATGGACGTTGTAGAAGTGTCTCCTGCCTATGACCAAAGCGAAATTACAGCATTGGCTGGTGCGACGATTGCTCTCGAGCTGCTTTACGTTTGGACGGCGAACCGCCTTGCTAAATAGTTGTGTGTCATTGCTAACAGCATAACGCTATATACTGATTTTAAAGCCCACTAAGGTTCAACTTAGTGGGCTTTTTTGGATACCTCGAAATATCCATTTGCAACTTCTACTCATTGTCCCTGCATATCCATTTAATACTCTAACGGTTGTATATGCAATTGACGCCATATGCGGTGTTTGAACAGTTTCTCATCAGCTTTATGCTGCACCTTGTCTCAAATATGGGATTTAGTTCTTCTTTGGGGTTTAGGTATATATCGACCCTATCAATCGCCCATAAATCCTAATGATTTATCAACTTTATTACTGTATATATTTATAAAAATTTGAGGTGTAATTAAGGTGTGCGTTTTATTGCATATTAATCAACACCCTATAAACTTTTGCTTAGTCCATGAACAAACTAAAGTGAATGCCTAGATTTGTGAAAAGAAGTCACTTCGCACAGACATGACATTTCGGATAAGGAAGACTAGGCTTAAGGTTAAGTAAACTATAAAAAAAACAGGCGAAACGGAACTGACTCATCACATACATCAGTCTACGTAATTGATTGTTAATGCAGAGAATAAGTTCTGAATATAATTTAAGCCTGAAACCGTTATTACTATCATTTTCACGATGTTGGGCAATACAGCATTTTGTGACCTCGGGGGATATATGGGTATTGAAGTTTCGCGCCAAGCTGCAGTTGTAGAGGCAGTGAGTGGAGAAGTCATTGCGGTTAAGTCTGATGGAAGCGCACGAAAAATTTCAGTTGGCGATATTATTCGTGAAAACGAGATTGTTATCACTGCAAACCAAGCAGAGCTGTTATTAGGTAACCCAAACGGTGTCACTGAGGTGGCAAGTAATTGTGTTGGCTGTGTTGATCAAGACTTAGTGTGGGCTGATGCTCCTATCGCTGGAGAAGTTAATTTTGACTTACAGCAAGCCGATGCAGGAGATTTTGATGATGATGAATTTGCTGCTATCCAAGAAGCCATTTTAGGTGGTGCCGATCCGACCCAAATCTTAGAAGCAACGGCTGCGGGTGGCGGATTAGGTTCTGCAAACGCTGGCTTTGTGACGATTGACTACAACTACACCGAAACTCATCCGTCGACATTTTTTGAGACCGCAGGTCTAGCAGAACAAACGGTTGATGAAGACCGAGAAGAGTTCAGAACAATAACCCGTTCATCGGGAGGTCAATCAATCAGTGAAGTGCTCACCGAAGGCTCCATTTCTGGCAATACCTACCCCCAATCTATTACAACTACCGAAACGATTATTGCTGGTAGTTTAGCGCTCTCCCCTGATTCTTTTGTTCCAGAAGCACTGTCTCTCGCTTCGCTACTCACAGAGCTAAACAGTGATATTACTTCAAGTGGTCAACCCGTTACGTTTACTTATGATGCGGCGACGAACTCTATCATTGGTGTTCAAGGCACCGATGAAGTATTACGCATCGACATCGATGTTGTTAGTGTTGGAAACAACGCTGAGCTTTCATTGACCACAACGATTTCTCAACCAATTGATCACGTAACGTCTGTTGGTGGCGGTCAGGTTTCCTATACAGGCGATCAAATTAACATCACTTTTGATATTCAAGGTGAAGACACCGCCGGAAACCCATTAGCAACACCAATTAATGCGCAAGTTGCCGTGGTTGATGGGATAGATCCGTCAGCTGAAAGTGTCAATATCACTAACGTTGAAACTAGCAGTGCGGCAATTGAAGGAACGTTCTCGAATATTGGTAGTGATAATCTTCAATCAGCCGTATTTGATGCAAGCGCACTCGACCAGTTTGATGGGTTGCTCAGTGACAATCAAAACACGCTTGCGAGACTGTCTGACGATGGAACAACGATTACTCTGTCCATCCAAGGTCGAGGTGAGGTTGTTCTCACCATCTCACTAGATACCGATGGTACTTATAAATTCGAGCAGTTTAATCCAATAGAACAAGTGGGCTCCGATTCACTGACGTTCGATTTACCGATCACGATTACCGATTTCGACCAAGATGTTGTAACCAATAACATCAACATTGTTATCACTGATGGCGATAGCCCAGTTATTACCAATGTCGACAGTATCGATGTTGATGAAGCTGGTATTGTTGGCGGTTCTCAGGAGGGAACAGCGACAGTATCAGGTAGTGGCAGTGTTACCTCAGAGACTTTTGATAGTGACATTATCGATCATCATGAACTTGAACCTGCAGAGTTTAATACTAGTGGCACACTGATATCTAACGGTGAGGTTGTGTTACTCGAATTGGTTGATGAAACTAATGGCGTACGTACTTATGAAGGCTATGTTGAGGTAAACGGCACAAGAATTACGGTCTTTGACGTAAAAATTGATAGCCCATCATTGAGTAACTATGAATTTAACCTCTATGAAGAACTGTCTCATCAAGGCGCTGAAGATGCGTTATTAACTTTTGCACTGCCAATTTATGCGGTAGATGCGGATGGGGATCGTTCTGCACTATCTGGCGGTTCGAGTACACCAGAAGCCGCAGAAATTCTCGTTAATGTAAAAGATGATGTTGTTGAATTAGTGGATAACGTTGTCTCTGTCGATGAACCAACGTTGACTGGTGATACGGTTGTTTCGTACAACCTATTTAATTTTGAAGGCGCTGATGGCTCAACAATTCAATCTTTTAACTATGATGGTGTTGATTACTCACTAGATCAGAGCTTGCTGCCAGATGCTGCTCAAACATTCAGTTTTACTGAGGGTGTCGTAACCATCTCACTAAATGGCGATTTTAGCTTTGAAGTTGCGCGCGATATTGACCACACAAACAGTGAAACCATTGTAAAACAGTTCTCATTTTTAGCTGAAGATGGTGATGGAGACACTGACACTTCAACGCTTGAGCTAAGTATCACTGACGGCCAAGCCCCAATCATTGATTTGATCCCGCCTGTTACTCTCTCAGAAGCCAACCTTGCTGATGGATCTTCTCCAAGCGGAAGTGCGGTCAGCGCTACCGAGACGATTACCTTTACAGCTGGTAGTGATGATGTAGCTAAATTTCGTATTGAACCAACTGAATTCAATGTCGGTGGGACACTGAAATCGAATGGGTTTGCGGTTGAGATAAAAGAAGACTCTGCTAATCCGGGCACTTATATCGGTTTTATTACCGATGGTTCGGGCTCTGAAGTTCCTGTATTCACCATTAATTTCTCTGCTACTGCGTTAGGTGAATACACCTTTACCTTACTTGAAGCGCTAGACCATGTGGATGGCCTAGATAAAAACGATCTAAGCTTTGATCTTCCAGTTTATGCGGTAGACAGCGATGGCGATGACTCATTGGTATCGCAGCTTAATGTAACTATTGGTGATGACGTTCAAATCATGCAAGACGGCACGTTAGATATCATCGAGCCAACCGTCGCAGATTTGGCTGCTGGCACTGTAACGACCAACACCATTGATGTAATGCCTGATCAAAGTGCAGATGGTGCGACCATCACTCAGTTCACTTATGACGGTGTCGTAAACACACTCGATCAAAGCATTTCAGGCGAGCAGCAATTTAACTTCGCGGAAGGTAGCTTGTTCATCACCCTTGAAGGCGAAATGCGTTTCGAGCCCAACCGCGATCTCGACCATACCACGAGCGAAGATATCGTGAAGTCGATTGTGGTGACCTCAAGCGACTTCGATAAAGATTCGGTGACTTCAACGGTTACATTGACGATCACCGATGGCGATATCCCAACCATTGATGTTATTCCAACGGTTAGCTTATCTGAAACGAATCTGAGTGATGGTTCGAACCCGAGTGGTAGCGCGGTTAGTCAAACCGAGACGATCACTTTCACCAACCAAAGTGACGATGTTGAGAAATTCCGTTTAGAGCCTAGTGAATTTAACGTTGGCGATTCTCTTACGTCCGATGGTCTGGTTATCGAGCTTAGGGAAGAACCTGCGGGGTCGGGTAATTATATCGGTTTCACGACTGATATTTCGAATACTGAAACTACCGTTTTCACTCTTGATTTCAGCAGTACCAATTTGGGTGAATACACCTTTACGCTTCTCGAAGCGATTGACCACACGCCGATTCAAGGCAATAACGACCTAACATTTAACTTGCCAGTTTATGCCGTCGATAGCGACGGTGACGACTCTCTGATGTCTCCGTTGGCGGTGACGATCACCGATGACGTTCAAGTGATGGTCAATAGCTCACTCAATATTGAAGAGCCAACGGTCTCGGATTTAGCGGCAGCTACGCCGACCACGACAACGGTTAATGTTCTTGATGAAGAAGGCGCTGATGGAACGACCATTACTCAGTTTACCTACGATGGTGGAGCGGTACTAACACTTGACCAAAGCGATACGGGTGAACAGAAGTTTGATGTTGCTGAGGGTTCGCTGTATATCACCCTACAAGGCGACGTGCGTTTCGAGTCTAATCGCAATCTTGACCACACTGGTGGAGACATTGTTAAATCAATAGTGGTGACTTCAAGCGATTCTGATAACGATCTTGTTTCTTCAACGGTTACGCTGACCATTACCGATGGCGATATTCCAACGATTGATAATGTACCAAGTGTTACGTTATCTGAAAGCAACCTGAGTGATGGCTCTGCTCCAAGTGGCAGTGCGGTCAGTCAAACTGAGACGATTACCTTCACCAATCAAAGTGATGATGTGACGAGTTTCCGTATTGAACCTACTGAGTTCAATATTGGTGGCCTTCTAAAATCGAATGGACTGACGGTTGAGTTGAAAGTCGACCCAAGTACGCCGGGTGGCTACATCGGCTTTGTGACGACGGCGCCTAATGTTGAAACGAACGTGTTCACGATTAGTTTTTCGGATACCAATATCGGTCAATACACCTTCACACTGTTGGAAGCGTTAGATCACGTTGATGGGCTAGGAAATAATAACCTAAGCTTTGACCTGCCGGTTTACGCTGTTGATAAAGATGGTGATGATTCGTTGGTGTCTCAACTCAATGTGACTATCGGTGATGATGTTCAAATCATGCAAAACGGCACATTAGATATCGTTGAACCGAATGTTGCTGATTTGGCTGGTGGCACTGTAACGACCAATACCATCGATGTGATGCCAACGCAAAGTGCTGACGGCGCGACAATCACTCAGTTCACCTACGATGGTCAACTTCGAACACTTGATCAAGCTGACAATGGCGAGCAAAAGTTCAGCTTTACGGAAGGAGAGTTATTCATCACTCTTCAAGGTGACGTGCGTTTTGAGCCAAATCGTAATTTAGACCACACAACGAGCGAAGACATCGTGAAGTCGATTGTGGTGACTTCAAGTGACTTCGATAACGATCCAGTGACAGCAACGGTTACGCTGACGATTACCGATGGTGATATCCCAACCATCGATGCAGTGCCAAGCGTTACTCTATCTGAAACTAACCTTAGCGATGGCTCTAGCCCGAGCGGTAGCGCAGTAAGTCAAACCGAGACGATTACTTTCACTAACCAAAGTGATGATGTGACGAGTTTCCGCATTGAACCAACCGAGTTTAATGTCGGTGGTGTACTGAAATCGAATGGGTTTGCGGTCGAGATAAAAGAAGATTCTGCTAATCCGGGCACTTACATAGGCTTTATTACCAACGGTTCGAGCGCTGAAGTCCCCGTGTTTACCGTTAGCTTCTCTTCAACCACGTTAGGTGAATACACTTTCACTCTACTTGAAGCGCTAGACCATGTTGATGGCCTAGCGAACAATGATCTGAGCTTTGATCTGCCTGTTTATGCGGTAGACAGTGATGGTGATGATTCACTGGTATCGCAGCTTAATGTAACGATTGATGATGATGTTCAAATCATGCAAGGTGGTGCGCTCAATATTACCGAGCCGACCGTCGCTGATTTAGCGGCTGGTACACCGACCACGGCTACTTTTGATGTCATGCCAGACCAAAGTGCTGACGGCGCGACCATCACTCAGTTCACTTATGATGGCGTTGTAAACACCCTCGATCAAAATATTGCAGGCGAACAGCAGTTTATTTTCGCAGAAGGTAAACTGTACATTACCCTCGAAGGTGAAGTTCGCTTTGAGCCTAATCGAGATCTTGACCATACGGCAGGCGACATTGTTAAGTCGATAGTGGTGAACTCAAGCGATTTCGACAAAGACTCAGTCACTTCAACCGTTACGTTAACGATCACTGATGGTGATATTCCAACTATTGATGTTATTCCAACGGTTAGCTTATCTGAAACGAACCTGACGGATGGTTCAGCCCCAAGTGGCAGCGCAGTAAGTCAAACCGAGACGATCACCTTCACCAATCAAAGTGATGATGTGGTTCGCTTCCGCCTTGAACCAGCTGAATTCAATACCAACGATGCACTTACATCGAATGGTTTAGCTGTTGAATTACGTGAAGATCCGCAAGGGTCGGGCAACTATATCGGATTTACAACCAGCTCGTCGAATGCGGTAACTACAGTATTTACGTTGAGTTTTTCTGGGACAACCTTAGGTGAATACACCTTTACCTTAATCGAAGCCTTGGATCATCAAGATGCACGTGGCAACAACGACCTGAGTTTTGATCTGCCTGTGTATGCGGTGGATAGTGACGGTGACGATTCGTTAGTCTCTCAGCTTGGCGTGACTATTGGTGATGATGTGCAGTTGATGCAAGGCGGTACAATAACCAGTCGTGAGCCTGCTGGAGTAGTCGAAACATCGAATACTCTGGACGTGATGCCAAATCAGAGCGCAGATGGAGCAAAAATCACTTCATTTGTGTTTGATGGAAACAGTGCAGAAAGCCTTGATCTCAATGTGAATGGCGAGCAAGAGTTTGTGTTCACTGAAGGTTCTGTATTTATTACCACAGAAGGTGAGATACGATTCGAGCCTGTACGAAATCAAGATCACACGAGTGGTGATATTACCAAGACGATTGTTGTTACATCTACTGACCTTGATGGTGATATCGTCTCATCTACCGTGACATTGAAGATTACCGATGGTGATCTTCCAACGATCGATTTAGTCCCTGGAATTACGCTCTCAGAAGTGGATCTCGCTGACGGTTCTTCGCCAACCGGTAATCCAGTGACGATGACTCAAGTTATTACCTACACAGAGGGTAGTGACGATGTGAGTCACTTCAGAATTGACCCAGCACAGTTCAATACGTCTGGAGCTTTAAAGTCCAATGGCTTAGAGGTTGAGATAAAAGAGCAGCCAGCGAATTCTGGTAATTACATTGGCTTCGTCAAGGACGGTTCTAACGTAGAAACCAACGTCTTCACGATCAGTTTCTCGACAACCAATCTAGGGCAATACACGTTCACACTGCTTGAAGCGTTAGACCATGCAGATGGATTACAAAACAATACTCTAAGTTTTAATATCCCTGTTTTAGCGGTTGATACCGATGGTGATGATTCAGCAATGTCGCCAATGACCGTGGTGATCACCGATGATGTGCAAGGCGTTCAAGATGGGGTGCTAAGTATCACTGAGCCTTCACTTGCTGATATAGCAGCAGGTACGCCAACCACGTCAACAATCGACGTTATGCCGACACAGAGTGCTGATGGCGCGAAAGTGACTCAGTTTATCTACGATGGTGGCACGGCTGTTACGTTAGACCCAACTGTGTCTACAGAACAAGTTTTTACCGTAACCGATGGCTTACTGTACATCACGATTGAAGGTGAGGTGCGCTTTGAACCAAGCAGAAATCTAGACCATTCATCTGGCGATATCGTGAGAACGATAGTCGTGACGACCAGTGATTTTGATAACGATACCGATACCGCGGATGTCACGTTGACGATCAAAGACGGAATTGATCCGGTTATCGATGTAGTGCCAGATATTAACCTATCGGAAGTTGGTCTTGCTGATGGTTCTATGCCGAGTGGTTCAGCGGTTAGCTCGACACAAACGATCACTTATACCGTGGGTAGTGATGATTTAAGCCACTTTAGAATTGCAACCAACGAGTTCAATCCTGGCGACCTACTCAAATCAAATGGTCTTGTTGTTCAGTTAAAAGAAGATCCGTCTTCTCCAGGTGATTACATTGGCTATACCGATGATGGGGCAGGTAATGTAACCGATGTCTTCACGATTAGCTTTGATAGCGTTAATAAAGGGCAGTTCACCTTCACTTTGATTGAGGCGTTAGATCACCTTGATGGTGATCTTAATAACAGCCTCAACTTCAACCTGCCTGTTTACGCCGTTGATACCGATGGTGATGATTCGGTTAAACGCGATGTCATGGTAACGATACAAGATGACATTCAACAGATGCAAGATGGCACTTTAAGCATCACAGAACCGAATTCTGGCACACCAACCACTGCTACTGTTGATGTAATGCCTACACCAAGTGCTGATGGGGCGACCATTACTCAGTTTACTTTTGGTGGCGGTTCAGCGATCACCTTGGATCAAACTAACAATGGCGAGCAAGAGTTTACCTTCACTGAAGGCTCACTGTTTGTCACGCTAAGCGGTGATGTAAGGTTCGAACCAAACCGAAATCTAGACCATTCAGCGGGTGACATTGTTAAGTCGATTGTGTTTACGTCTTCTGACTTTGATAAAGATACCTTTTCATCAACAGTCACGCTTACGATTGTTGATGGCGATGGACCAACAATCAACGTTGTGCCAAGTGTCAGCTTGTCGGAAAGCTTGCTTGCGGATGGTTCGACACCTAGCGGAACGCCTGTCAGTGTGACTCAGACTATCACCTCGCTAGCGAGCAGTGATGACATTGGAAAAATAGTCGTCGAAGTTGGGCTGTTCAATACCAACGGCGTGTTGAAGTCTGATGGCCTTGAATTGAGTTTACGTGAGGAGCCTGCGGGTTCTGGCGACTACATTGCGTTTACGACGGATGGTTCGGGTGGTGAGAAAATCATATTCACCCTAGATTTTGATGATACTAATCCTAGCCAGTATACCTTTACGCTGCTGGAGCGTTTGGATCACGTTGATGGCTTAGGAAACAACGATCTGAGTTTTGATCTTTCCGTTTATGCGCAAGATACTGATGGCGATATTTCAGCGTCTAAACCGCTTTCAGTAATCATCACCGATGATGTCCAGTTAATGCAGTCTGGTGCCCTTAGCATCACTGAACCAAGCACTGGGACGCCGACCACAACAACGTTTGATGTGATGCCAGCACAAAGTGCGGATGGTGCCACAATCACTAAGTTTACCTATGGCAGCCAACCTGAATCGTCTCTGGTACAAAGTAATACAGGAGAGCAAAAGTTTGTATTTGCAGAAGGTTCTTTGTTTATCACGCTTGAAGGTGATGTGCGTTTTGAACCTAATCGCAATCTAGACCACTCTGGTGGCGATATCGTCAAGACCATTACGGTGACATCTGAAGATAAAGATGGCGATATCGTGACGTCTACCGTGACGTTAACTATTGCCGATGGCGCGCCACCAACTATCGACACCGTACCGACTGTCGCGTTGGAAGAAGCAAATCTGATTGATGGTTCTTCACCGGGTTTACCTGTTAGCCAAACTGAAACCATTACTTTCACAGCTGGAAGTGACGATGTGAGCCACTTCCGTATTGATACCACTCAATTCAACACGTCTGGCGATCTGAAGGCAGATGGTTTGGTGGTTCAGCTAAAAGAAGATCCTGCCAACAGTGGGAACTATATTGGTTTCGTAGAAAGTGGGGGTGTCCAAACGGATATTTTCACCATCACCTTTAGCAGTCTGGTTCTAGGAGAGTACACATTCACCTTACTGGAAGAGTTAGATCACCTGCCAGTACAGGGTAATAACGATCAAATATTTACCTTGCCAGTGATCGCTGTCGACAAAGACAACACTGACTCAGCTGTGAAACCGCTAACAGTGACCATTACTGATGATGTGCCAACCATTACTGACACATCTGTCGCAAGTACGTTTGTGGTTGATGAAGATGATTTGGGTACTCTGGCACAAGCGACGGGTTCGTTTGTTACCACCGAAGGTGCCGACCAAGTTGAGGTTTACGAACTACGCAATATCTCAACTCTAGAAGCGACGCTATCGTCTGGCAATGAAGGTATTAAGATCACTGAGATCACAGGTGCTGCTAACACGACCACCTACCAAGGTGCAACTGACCCAGGCGGAACGCCAATTTTCACATTAGTGCTGACTGATGATGGTGCTTACACGTTTACCTTGCTTGGTCCTCTCAATCACGCCACGACACCGAGCAACCTCGATACACTTACAATACCGTTCGATGTCGTTGCAGTTGATGGCGATGGTGATGATTCTAACCAATACGTATTGCCAATCGAGGTGCTAGACGATGCGCCAGTAATGAGTGCGCCAACCGGTGAAACGGTTGTCGATGAAGACGATCTTACTGGTATTGGTTCCGATCAATCTGAAGACACCATTATTAATGGACTGTTTACGGTTGATGAAGGTGCCGATGGTGTTGTGAAGTATGAACTGGTTGATGAAGATTTGGTGCTGGCTGGCTTAACCTCTGATGGAGAAAGTTTAGAGTGGCTAGCTGTTTCACAAAGCGGCACAACATTTACTTACGTTGCTCAAACAACAACGAGTAATGAAGCGGTGTTTGAGATTATTTTCGATACCTCGGATAACAGCTATCAGTTTGAATTGTTTAAACCCCTTAAGCACCCTGATGGTGCGGATGAAAACGCGATTGACCTTAACTTTTCTGTTGTTGCAGAAGATTTTGATCAAGACCAATCAAACGCGATCGATCTGAAAATCACGGTGGCTGATGATGTTCCATTGGTGACAACTCAATCGATCACACGAATTGAAGGCCAGGGCTATGGTAATTCCAAAGTTGACATGTTTGCTAATGCCACGGATGTCGGCGCGGATGGCGCGGTACTGAGTCGAATTGAGGGCATTACCAGTAATGGTGCAGATATTGTTTTCCGTACAGGAAACAGCGGGCCGTACAGCAGCAGTTTGGATTTAAATAGCGGTAGCCAACAGGTACGAGTTTACGAACAAACCGATGATGGTAGTGGTGGCGTGGACACCCGTGAGCTAGGGCGCTTGCGTATCAACTCAAATGGCGAGGTTGAATTTAGAGCTAACGGCTATCTCGATCATGACGGCCTAGACACCATCGATTTCTCGATTAATGTGATTGCGACGGATGGCGATTTAGATACCTCTGAAACACCGTTAGATATAACGATTACTGATAGGGACTCTACAAGAATCGCTCTGAAAGTGACGACCTTCGAGGATGCGGGTAGAGACTCAACCATACCTTATGCAACGGGTGATGAACCAGATCTTGAGAATGTTCAAGATAACCAAAGTGGTCTGCCTAATGCGCCTGCACAAGTTGCACTGCAAGTTAACCTATACGACCAAGATAACAATGAATCTATAGGTCAGTTAACGATAAAAAGCCCGAACGGAGATGATAGTCACCAAGGTACGTTCTATTACTTTGACGGTACCTCTTACCATGAGCTAGTACCTGAACCAAATGGGAGCATTATATTTGGTCCTCCTCAACTTGAGCAAAGCTTTGCTCCAAATCCGAATGAACCAAGACAAACTATCGCGACGATAGACAATCTATTCTTCGTCCCTGATCAGAACGCTAGTTCAAATGAAACTGGTGGGCGCGTTCGTTATGAACTCGAAATTGATAACAATGGCACGCTTGACCACACAGTAAACTCAAACTTCAGAATTGAAATTGAAGCGGTAGCGGATATTGCAACGTGGGATGACGCCAACAGTACTTATCAGTATCAAGTGAATGAAGATGAAGATAACGTTACGTTGCAGCTGAATGCTGAATCGCAAGATAACAGTAATACTGAGACGATTACCTATGAGCTAGAAGCCGTTCAAGGTGATGGGAAGTTTGAGCTGTTGGATCAAAATGGCGATCTGTTAACGCCCGTTAATGGTGTTTATATTATTGCAGCTGGCGATATCAATAGCACTGTCGTCAACCCAATCGATAACTTCTCTGGGCTAATTGAGTTCAAAGCAACGGCAATTACGGAAGAGACACGGAACCCATATGATGATTCAGCGAACGGCGGGTTAGACAAAACGACCGCTCGCTCTGTTGAGCAAAATATTATCATTGATGTGACTGCCGATGCGGATCCTGGGTCGTTCAGTGTTAACAGGATTCGTATTAACGAAGACAATATTGATGACCCAGACTATCTAGGTCCTCTGGACAACAAAGATGCCTTCACGCTAGACGAAGTCATCACAATGAACGGCTCAGTGGACACTGATGGTTCAGAAGAGCTATTTGTTCGTATCAGTAATATTACCGAAGGGGCGGTGCTTTATTTCCTTGGAACTACGACCCCAGTTCCTACAATCACCATTAACGGTATTGATTATCAGGAAGTGGCGTATTCCGACTTAGCCAACGTAGAGATTGTTCCGACTAAACACAGCAATGTCGATTTTACTTTTGATGTAACCGGTGTGGTTAAAGACACTGCGAACCTCTCTACTGGTGCACAAGTTGATGAAGAAATCCTAGGAACTAAAACGGTTAACGTTGAGGTTAAAGGGGTTGCAGATATTCCTTATGGCGGTACAAACGGTACGGCTTGGACAGCAATCACCGATGGCACAACATCTGGTGTTCAAACCACGATCCAAGAGAGCCAGAATGGAGACAGCTACGCCGAGCTTGATTTCACCGTGTTGTCGGGAGAGAGAAGACCTGATCTTGCAGCAGTAGATCAAACCCCATTACCTGACGACGGTTCAGAATCCATAACCGTTATCCTCTCGGGTATTCCTGATGGCGTTATTCTGGAAGACGGTGACGGTACCATTATTGACCTTAACTTTGTCGGTTACGAAACCGGTCCGGGTGGTAGCCCCGATCTTTCTAAACCTATCTACGAAGCGAACATCACTGACGCAGGTAAAACCTCAGGAATCCGCATCAGACCTGTCGATTCTTCAACCGAGAACATTCATATTCAGGGTAAAGTGATCGTGACTGAGAATGACGGTCATACGCTTACGTTTGACCAAGAAGTGCGAGTGTTAGTCGAACCTAGAATCGATACCTCAGCGACGTACAGCACAGTCACTAATGGCGATGAAGATACGGCGATCAGTATTGATTGGCACCCAGAGGGTACTGATTATATTGATGATGATGAGCATTTCACTTCTATTGTGATCAGTGCCATTCCGACAGATGTTGAAAGTGTTGTGGTTAATGGCGATGTAACTTGGGTTTACGATGCTTCAGCAGGCACTTTAACCATTACGCCGAAGAGTGGACAGACGGCAGAAGAGTTTACTCAAATTGCACTGAACAATAATTTTATTCAGATCACACCCGAACAAGACTCGAGCACCGACTTTACGCTTAATACGGTTGCCATGATCGAAGAGCGAGATCATGAGTATGTTGATGCGACTGATCCTGGTCAGGGCATCGCTACCGCGACAATCACGGGCTCGATTGATGTTGTCGTACGTCCAGTCGTTGAGCCGCAAGATGCTAGCAACAAGCTTATCGTCGATGATGTGCTGGGAACTGGAGCACTAGCAACCGTAGTTGCTGATGCAAACACTGGCGTGCTTAAGTTCACTACCAATAGCGATAATACATCGGTTACGGATGAGTTCGTCATTCGATATCAAGAAACAGATGTTTCGTCCGCTATCGAAGAAGTGGATCAGTTAGTTATTCAATTAACAAATGTGGACGACTCGGCTCTATCAGATGCTGTACTCAATCAACTGCTCGTTATTGGCGCTGCTTATGAAGGCAATGGGCGCTGGGTTGTAACGAATGAAGACATATTTAGCATAAGTGCACCGAACGGCCTTGTTCTTCCTTCAGGAAACAGCGGGGCTGGAGGGTTCAATGACATCAAGATGGACATCTTTAGCACTGTGATAGACCGAGGTGATGGTGCTGAGGTTGAGTCATCTACGGCCGCTCGTAGGGACGGAGAAGTCACTCTGTCATTCCCTCAAGTGGTGGCAGGGAGCACTAAGGTCGCAGCCGATATTGATATTACACCAGACAGTGTTGTTGATGCGATTGAGGACACCCAGTTAGATCTGGGGACGGCATTGAATGGTTTAATTACGTTCTCGGGCGAAGACGACTCAACTGATCAAGTGACCATAATTATTGATGACAGTGTGACCATTAATCCAGGATCGGCGAACGAAGTCACCTTCCCAATTAGTTTATCGGGAAGCAGCGACCTCGACTTTGTTAACGGGAAATATGTATTCCAGACTACCGTCGATCAAGGGGGCTCGACCGACTTCTCTGGTTTGTTTCTTAACTTGCCAGCTGACTACTCTGGCGACTTTAGATTACCAATCACCATTGTGACTAAAGATATGCTCTCAGGGGATGAGAAAACTTTGGTGACCGATGTGGTTATAAAAGTTGCTCCTGATGTTGAAGGTAACCCAGATATTGACGTTACTGTCGTTGGTTCGCTTGACGATTCGTTTAACCCTGTCGATACCGATGGGCAGAGTGGACAAGATACGGTCGGTTATGAAGATACCTATATCCAGCTTGACTTCAATTCAACCATTTCAGATCAGGTTTCCGGCGTTGAAGGCGGTCAAGAAGAGTTTACGTCCGTTACCTTAACGCTGGACGACCCTTCTATAGGTGCGTTTTATGACAATACAGGTACCTCATTAGGTACATCTGTCACGTTTAATCAGGCTGAAATCGCGGCAGGTGCATTAGATAATGTGCTCTTTAGGGCAGTAACAAACTACCCTACAGGGAATGATGTAAATCAGGTACAAGTCAATGTCAGCGGTACAGTGACCGATACCGCAACTTATAATGATCCTGCCTCACCGGTAGGTACGGCAGCAGACACAGATTCATTTAATACCAGCGTGAGCTTTGATGTTGTCCCCGTTGTCGATGATGTGCAGGTCACGGGGCCAGGTAGTAACCCAGATATCATTGAAATAACAGGTAATGAAGATCAGTTAATTTCATTAGCAGGGACCGGACCTGTATCGATAGCTTTGACCGACCTCGATGGCTCTGAGCAGTTCGTTTCGATTAAGTTTACGGGTGTGCCAGATGGGTTTTTGATGAACGCAGATGCAGGGTCTGGATATACAGTCAAGAATAACGGCAACGGGGAATGGAGTGTTAAGCTTCCTCAAGCTTTGGGGCTTTCGTTCGACCTTAGTGAGTTATCGATATTACCACCTAAAAACTTCAGTGGTACTGCTGAGTTTGGTGTGGAAGTCTTTACTCAAGAATCTTTGCTTGGTGTACCGACTGCGGCGGCGAACTTGCCGAGTTTCAAACTGCATGTGGTGCCTGTTGGTGATGATGTAGATACCAATCCAACAGATTCCGTTGTAGGCAATGAAGGACAAAACATTGATATTGAGATCAATGCGACGATTTTGGATAAAGAGCTATCTGCAACGGGCAGCGGCACTTATACCGAGAATGCGCCAGAGACACTTAGAGTCGAAGTGGCAGGCGTCCCTCAAGATGCTTCTATCTATTATCCAGACGGCACCACGTTGGCTAGTTACGATCCAGTTACGCAGATCTGGACACTGGATGTTGCTGCGCAGTCACTTGATAAGATCGTATTCAATTCAGGTGAACACAATAGTGATACGGGTAATGTATTAGGCATCAATGGCCCGCTGCAGATTACCGTTCGCTCTGTTGATACTGACGCAGATAACACCGAGTATTTGGGTATGCCAACCAGCTTCGATGTTGATCTGGTGATCGATCCTATTAACGATCAACCTATCTTTGTAAACGTAACGAATATTGAAACATCTGAAGACATTAGTGTTGCCATCGACAATTTTAGTATCTACGACGTTGATGCTAACTTTGATAATCCAGATGCTCCGTATGTTCTTACGTTGCAAGTCGATCAAACACTGCCGGGAGCACAGGGTGTGTTTGAGTTTACCAGCTCTCCTGACGTGACGTTTGTATTGCAACCTGACGGCTCATTGGTGATTACGGGTAAAGAAGCGGACATCAATACTGCATTGACCAATGGAGCAGTGACGTTCAAGCCAGATCCAGACCAGAACTACCTCAACCAGAGTGGTTTAGTCACGATCAATGCGACCCTCGATGACGGCGGTAATAACGGTCTGATTGACGCGGGTGATCCGAGTACTGCTCAAATTAATCAAACTACGTTCACCGTTAAGGTGACGGAAGTGAACGATGCTCCTGCCGCGACAGACGTTGATTTAGGTTCGATTGCCGAGGAAGGCCAGCTTGTTATCGTTGAAGGTGACTTAATTGCAGCAAGCTCTGATCTTGAAAACCACAACCTCACCGTCACGGGTGTGACCCTGACTCAAGGACAAGGTCAGCTAACACGCTTTGAAAATACTGGCGGTGCAGATGATCCTGCGATTACTGGACCGTTCTGGATATTCACTGCAGCTAATGATTTTAATGGCGATGTGAAATTTGGTTATTCGATTATTGATGATGGTACCACCAACGGTGTGGATGACTTCCTAACTGATAACGCTGAAATTAGTCTTGTGGTGACTGAAGTTAACGACCAACCAACGGCATCGGATATTGATTTGGGTACCATGCTTGAAGAAGGTCAATTGATCATCAAAGAGGGTGACTTAATTGCCGCGACGAGCGATCCGGAAAACGATTCGATTACCGTGACTAATCTGGTGCTCGATGAAGGTCAAGGCCAGTTACAGCGCTTTGAGAACGTAGGTGGTGCTGATGACGCTACGATTACAGGCCCTTACTGGATATATACGGCTGCTGATGAATACAACGGTAACGTTAAGTTCACTTACACCGTTGAAGATGACGGTACAACGAACGGCACTAATGACTTCCTAACGGATACGGCTGAGATTACAGCGATTGTCGATGGAGTGAACGATACACCTGTTATTAATGGTGACAGTGTCACCTCTATGATTGATGAGGATGCAGGTCAGTTATTGAGTGGCATCAATGTCAGTGATCCTGATTATGTTGATTCATATGCCAATGACCTAATGACAGTCACGCTGACGGTCGATTACGGCACATTGAATGTATCACTTCCAGCAATGACGACGGTGATGGTCAACGGTAATAACACCGGTACAGTCATCTTAGTTGGTACTCTGAGCGATCTGAATGCGCTGATTGATACACCAACTAGCCCTAGTGGGGTTTACCTTGATGCGAGCCTGTCTCCAACCAATAGCATTGGTTTAGAAGTGGTCGCTAAAGACAGTGGTAACCCTTCAGGTATCGCGATAGAGGCGGCACCTGTGGTTTACAATATCGCGGTTACGCCAGTTGCGAACGCGCCAACCTTGTCTATCGATACTGCGACTAACTACGTGAGAAACATTACTGCGAGTCAGTCTGTCAGTGCGAGTGGTATTCCTTTGGTTGGGATTATCGCGGCCTTAACGGACATTACAGAAGAGCTCACGTTGCATATCAGTGATGTACCTGCTGGCGCTCAAATTACCAGTGCTGCTGGTTCTGTAACGGATCTTGGCGGCGGTGTTTGGATTGCAACGGCGGATGCAATTGAAAGCTTGCAAGCGGTCGGGCTTACTCAAACTCCAGGTAACTACACGCTTAAAGTTGAAGCGGTTTCTGAAGAGACTGACAACAACGATACGGCGACATCGGCTTCAATAGACCTTAACCTGAACATTGTGTCTGACGCGGCCGATATTAACCTAGCTTCTGAAACCGATGATGTTCAGTTGTTAGCTGGCACAAATGCGACTGACCTAATTGCGGGTTCTGGAGATGACCGACTGGAAGGTGGATCGGGTGATGACACTCTTATTGGTGGTGACGGTAACGACACACTTATTGGCGGAGGTGGTTTTGATATCCTTACGGGTGGCAATGGAATGGATTCGTTCGTATGGCTTAATATCGAAGATGGCGTTGAAGATACCATCACCGATTTCAGCCTATCTGAAGGAGACCAGATTGACTTGCGTGAAGTACTACCAGAGTTGAAGAACACATCTCCAGACATGACGGCGCTACTGCAACAGATCGACGCGAAAGTCGAAGGGGATGATATTGAACTTACGATCAAGTCTGATAATTTAGGCACCACGGAACAAGTGATTGTTGTTGAAGATCTTGCTCCTCAGCTAACCTTAGGTGGTACCATGCCTTCGGATATTTTGGATGCGCTAGTGCAACAGAACGTTATTACTCATGGGTAGCTTATCAAAACGGGTGAGGTGCTTACTGAGTAAATATGAACTTAGTGGTTTCATTGTAACGATGTTACCTAGCTTGTTTGGATATCTTGTTTTTATGTAACTGCACTAGCTAGTATAAGTGTTAGTAGTGTGGATCATGATTCGATGAATTAGCTGGAAAAAACGAAAACCTCAACAAAATATAATTGTTGAGGTTTTTTGATGGGTACTTTTTAAGCTAGAAGGCAAAAGATAAAGTAGCGATCTAAACTAAACTTAATCTCAAAGCTAGGATTTGTATTTATGCAGCAGATCCCAAGGGATATGACATAAGTGATGATCTTCAGGAAAGTGACTTAGGTGATGCTGGTGGATATCGTCACTGGCGATGTATTTGGTTAACGGTAGTATTTCGATCACGATTTGGCCTGCGTCACCACGAGATGCAATGTAGCGCTTGGCTTCCGCTAAGTGTTGAGCGTCGGTGCTGTAAACACCGGTGCGATACTTTTCGCCCACATCGACACCTTGTTTATTGACGCTGTAAGGGTCAATGATCTCGAACAGATGTTCCATCAAAATTGTGACTGACGTGATGCTCGGGTCAAATTCAATCTGCACACACTCTGCGTAGCCATCATAAGCGTTTTGGGCGTTATCGCTTTTTGATGTTTTGTTCTCTGTTGGCTGGGAGCTGCCATTTGCACGACCTGCTTCTGTGCTGATCACGCCGGGCACATACTTGATAAACTCCTGTACGCCCCATAAGCAACCGCCAGCTAAATAAATCTGTTCCATACTTCTCTTTGAACTCTTAGTGTTTGTTCGTGGTCGCTAGCGACTATTTATAACTGTTAGTTGACCACTGTTCGTGGCTAATTGATGGTCTAGGCTACTAAGCTTTAATTATATCAATAGATTAGAGTATGCTTTAATGCGTGATAGAGCCGTGCACCCAAAAACGATCGCCTGCATAGAATGGGTTCTTATATCTAGATTAGCGCCTAAACATTGTAAATTAGCATGAATGTTTCAACGCAAGTGTAATGCGATAGAGTGATTATATAAGTCCTAGCGCTTTGTCACCAACCCGAATCTCAAAACAAGTGAGAGTTAGCCTAACTATGTTTGATCAAATAAAAGACTTCATTAATCCGAGTAAAAATCCCGATTTGACTCCGGCCCATGAATATCAGCGTAAGCATCTGCCGACATTATGGCTGTTGGGAAAAACGGGCGCTGGTAAATCATCGTTTATTCAAGCAGTCACGGGTGATTCTTCGGTTGAAGTGGGCAATGGTTTTGCGCCATGTACCATGACGGCGATGTCTTATGAGTTTCCTCAGGACAAACCTGTGATGCGGTTTCTTGATACCAGAGGTCTGGGTGAGGCAGATTACGATCCGAAAGACGATCTGGAAGAGATAGGTCTGGCTGGTAACGCGCTGGTGGTTGTGATGAAAGCCGATGAGCCAGAACAGTCTGCTGTGTTTGCTGCTTTGAAACAGATTAAGAAGCAAAAGAAAATTAAGCACTTGTTGCTTGTTCATACAGCAGTACTTTGTTCCAGTGAAACAGACCGCGCAAGACAAGTTCAATTTAATTCCAATCAAGTGGAAAGGGTTTGGGGGAAGGGCTTTGAATCGATATCGGTCGATTTCGAAACTGATGACTCGAGCAACAACATTGGCTTAATCTACAATTATGATGCCTTGATTGAACAGTTGGCGAATATCCTGCCTGTTGTCGGAATGATGGTGGTCGACAAAGAGCATTCCACGCAAGAAGAGGCCAACTTCGACCACGTAGAAAATGAGGTACTTTGGTACGCGGGAAGTGCTGCGACCAGTGATTTGATTCCGGGTGTTGGCTTAGTGTCCGTGCCTGCGATTCAAGCAAAAATGCTTCATAGCTTGGCGAACCAGTATGGAGTTGAATGGAACAAGAGAGTATTCAGTGAGTTGATAGGTACGTTGGGAAGTAGCTTTGCTTTGCAATACGGAATGAAGCTGGGCTCTCGACAATTGATAAAGCTGATTCCGGTTTATGGTCAGACGGTTGGAGCCGTTGCTGCTGCAGCTATGAGTTTTGGCACCAGTTATGGTTTAGGTCGAGCGGCTTGTTTTTACTTCTATCATAAAAACAAAGGCGAAGAAGTCTCTGAACAAGAGATGCAAAAGATCTACAAAGAATCCCTGAAGAAAGGTAAGGCAGCATCGGGTTATGAAGAAAATTAGAAACCTATTTCGATTACTGGCCGTTTTATCGAGTGGACGCTGGGGTATTGCTCTGATTTCGGCCGTACTCCCAAGTATTATTATGATGGGCTTTGGTATTTTCTTGGCGATTAAATACGGTTACTTACTGGAAATGTCGATTGTCATTGTTGTGAGTACTTTGTTTTTTACTATTCCTTTATATGTTTCTAGTCGTTCTTCACGTCAAGCTTTGTATAGACAGTCTGTCATTCACAAGTCTCCCTCAAATACTGAGCAAAATAGCATGGGGGATTCTGAATCAGAGATAAAGCATGACAATATTGATATTAACGATGCGTTGGTTAAGGCTTCTCTTGATTGGTCTCAAAAGGAGTTGTCGATCTGGAATGAATCAAAACACTATGTACGCCAACAAATAATGGTCGATGTAGAGTGGGGTAATCTCGATCAAACTGGTTTAGAGATACTTGAATTCGTCGCTGAAAAGTTTGATAAAAAACCACTCGATTTTTCAATTCCCGAAGGGCTAAAGCTTTTTGAAGAAGTCAGTCGGAGATACAAATTGGTGGTGCGGGAGCATATACCGGGTATTGAGTACCTGAAGGTCTCCTATATTAAAGCGGGATACGAAGCCTATGATCGATATGGCGAGCTAGGGCTGAAGATCGTCAAAGCGGCTATCTGGGGAAATCACCTTAAAAATCTGTACCTGAACCCTTTGAAAGTCGTTTCGGATTTAGGCCGAGAGCAAGCAACATCGTCAATGACCAAAGGTGTGGTCGATGATATGCAGTATGCTGCAAAACAAGCCTTGTTAGATGAGGTTGCAGCCGTGGCAATTGATCTTTATAGCGGACGTTTCAGCATTGAAGATGAAGCATTAAGAACATCGGAGGTTTCTGAACTGGACGAACAGCGTTTTGCTCCAGAATTAGAACCCGTAAGAATTGTGCTGGTGGGTCAAACAAGCTCGGGGAAATCCTCACTGATTAATGCTCTTAAACAAGAGTTGGTCGCCGAAGTTGATGTTCTACCATCAACAGATGCTTCAACAGTCTACAACGCGTTTGTGGACGACAATGATGTTAGAGTTGTTGACCTTCAGGGGTTGGATGGTAACGCCAAAACCGAAGTCCTGATGCTTAAGGAGATGACTCAAGCAGATGTTGTGCTATGGGTGCTTAAAGCCAATCAGTCTGCACGTGAATTGGATAAGCAATTGAAAGATAAATTTGATGCTTTCTATGACGACCCTAAAAACATTTCTCGTAAGAGACCTATTGTAATATCGGTGGTGAATCAAGTGGATAGATTAAAACCGGTTAATGACTGGCAGCCTCCTTATGATTTGGGCAATCCTACATCGACAAAAGCTAAAACCATCGCTCAAGCACTCGAATATAACCATATGTTGTTGCAAACCGATATCGTATTACCACTCGCTATCGCGCCAGAAAAGGTGGAGTTTGGATTAGAGGCTCTGAAGCGAACGCTAATCGAAGGCATAGCCGATGCGAACAATGTTCAGAGAAATCGCCAGCGTTTAGAAGCAATCAAAAGAGGGAGATCGGTCAAAGGTCAACTGAATCAAGCGGTAAATGCCGGTAAGAAGGTGGCACCAAGCGCATTGAAAGCAGCGACACCAAAATTGGCTGAAATGGCAATCAAGCAAGCGGTTAAGAAAAAGTAACTAAGGACTGAATTTACAATGACGTTCTAGTGAGGTGCTTGCGCTTTATTAATACGCATTCTTGTTAGAGTTCAGTAGCATCCGCAGTCTACTATAGGTTATTGAATGTAATAGGGAGTATATATTATTTAGCTCTCCGAACTAGTTTAATAGTATATGAGCCGATGGCATTCACAGTTTATATAATGCGTTATCGTATTTTATCACTATTCTAAAGGTTGATCACATTTATACTTTTTTAATCTGTCTTTATAAAAGAATCATACTATATTTAACGTTCGGTTCATCTTGATTTCAACGTAGGGATATATTGTGAACATGTACCTGAAATGGCAATCAACAACATGGCTAACCTTGTTAGCTTGGTATACCTTAGATCATCAGCTCTCGTTCCACCTTTCTTCAGAGTAGTATTCTCTAGGCGTCACGCGCCAGCAGAGCCTTGAGCTTTGCCCAATCCTGTTAATTTTGTCTTAAAGAAATGTCGTAACTCATGCGTTCGCTCTTTGTGTTTTGTGCATGTGGTTCTTTATCTTTTAGTTATTATTAATTGGGACCTAATCAATACATCATTGATTAAATAATCTATTTTTAGCTATTAATTTTTATCGTAATTACCACGAGAGTGATCGTGCGTAAAAATAAATTAATGGTGATGACTCGTGACATCTAAAATAATGAATTCAGATTTTTCGCTTTAAGGCTGAATTTGTTGAAAGGGACTATTATGGAAAACTTCAAACATCTACCAGAACCGTTTCGTATTCGCGTTGTAGAGCCAGTAAAAAGAACAACTCGCGCCTATCGTGAACAAGCCATTGTCGAAGCGGGTATGAACCCATTTTTGCTCGACAGTGATGATGTGTTCATCGATTTGCTGACCGATAGCGGTACTGGGTCTATTACTCAACGCATGCAAGCTGCAATGTTGATGGGTGATGAAGCTTACAGCGGCAGTCGCAGTTACTATGCATTGTCGAATGCGGTGAAAGATATTTTCGGCTACGAGCTGACTATTCCAACACACCAAGGGCGTGGCGCAGAACAGATTTACATTCCTGTTCTTATCAAGAAGCGTGAAATGGAGAAAGGGCTTGATCGCGGTAAAATGGTCGCTTTGTCTAACTACTTCTTTGACACCACCCAGGGTCACACCCAGGTAAATTGCTGTGTCGCGAAAAACGTTTACACCAAGGAAGCATTTGATACCTCGGTTAATGCTGATTTCAAAGGCAATTTCGATGTAGTGAAGTTGGAAGAAGCTATCTTAGATGCGGGCGCAGCAAACGTTCCATACATTGTAAGCACAATTACCTGCAACTCTGCGGGTGGACAGCCAGTGTCTATCGCCAATCTAAAAGCCGTTTATGAAATCGCTCAAAAGTACGACATTCCCGTGATCATGGACTCTGCGCGCTACGCTGAAAATGCTTACTTTATTCAACAGCGCGAAGCGGGTTATCAAGATTGGACAATTGAACAGATCACACGTGAATCATACAAATATGCAGATGGTTTAGCCATGTCTGCCAAGAAAGATGCCATGGTACAAATGGGTGGCTTGTTATGCTTCAAAGATGATTCCTTCATGGATGTTTACACAGAATGTCGAACACTGTGTGTGGTTCAAGAAGGTTTCCCAACCTATGGGGGCTTAGAAGGTGGCGCGATGGAGCGTCTTGCTGTTGGCCTGTATGATGGAATGCGTCAAGATTGGTTGGAGTATCGCATCGGTCAGGTCCAATACCTGGTTGATGGCTTGGAAGCGATAGGTGTGGTGTGTCAGCAAGCGGGCGGTCATGCGGCGTTTGTCGATGCGGGTAAACTGCTCCCTCATATTCCGGCTAGTCAGTTCCCAGCTCATGCTTTGGCGTGCGAGTTGTACAAGGTGGCGGGCATAAGAGCGGTTGAAATTGGTTCATTATTGCAAGGACGTGATCCGGCTACTGGAGAGCAACACCCATGTCCAGCTGAGTTACTGCGTCTTACCATTCCTAGAGCGACATACACACAAACCCACATGGATTTCATCATTGAAGCGTTTGAAAAAGTGAAAGGGAATGGTGGGCAAGTAAAAGGCTTAGATTTTACCTATGAGCCAACAGTATTAAGACACTTTACTGCTCGTTTGAAAGAAGTTGAAATCAAGGAGAAGCAAACAGAAGCTAAGGATGAACCAACGCTCGAAGAAGAATTTTAAAATAAAATAATTTAACAGTTCAGAATAGAAAGGCTCTTTTGGGGGCCTTTTTTATTTGTCTATTTACTGGGTAAGAAAGCGTATATACCGAATGTATATTTACATAGGGCATATACGCTGAAGTGTAAGTTAATAACTCATTAAGGCTACGACAATGAAGGCCTCAACGTGAAAAAGTATTATTCTGTTGGTGAAATTATTACAGGTGCGAACGACGCGACAGCATTCCCGCCAGCGCCAGGATGATCAACATAAGAAGTGTTTTGCATCAAAGTGTAGAATACGTCAACGAAGTCATCGTCATTCACGAGTACACCATCAGGAATCACATCGATAATCTTGCCAGTGATCTGAGGGATGATCGCATACCCTTGAACTTCAGGATCAGGAATCATTTTCAGTATCTCTTCTGCGGCTTCAACCAGCAGTTTTGCTAGCTCTTTGTAGTCGGTGCCGTCATCGTGCTCCATCAAAATCATGTCTGCTGCTCCCCAACGGTAACGAGGCCAGAAGATAACGGTTTGATTTGGGTAGTAGGTCTGCTTGTCGTAATCCAGATAAGGCATCTCAACGAGATCAATCTGTGGTTCTACACGACTCGAATCGACCCCAGTGACGATAGCATAGATTTCAGCTTTGCCAGAGATCCACGGTTCTTGGTCGACAGCCAAATGGATTTTCGTTAACTGCGTGGTGTTCAACGGCTCAGGTTCCGACATCGTCATTGAGCGTTTAGCTTTGCCCATAAACGTTTGTTTTTGGAACTTACTGTTTTTACTCCCTTTACTGTCTTCATTATCGCCAGTGTTTTTGGATCCAGAATTGATTTGGGTTGCAGTACCTAGCTTGTTCATCTCGGCCTGCATCGCCATTAGGCCTGCTTTGAGTTCTTCAGCACCATTGCTATCAACGACAAACACAGGAACGTTTGGCATTTGGTACACGTCTAATTGATGAACTTGTCCGTACACGTCATACGCTTCAATGTATTGCCAATTCGAATCATCGCCTGATGGTTCAAATGCAAACAGCGGGTTCTCGCCATTCTTCCAAGCTTCAATCATCGCTTCATCAGCCATGCGAATCTCTAACACAGAGTCACTGAAATTATTGATCCCTTTCATCTTGCGATAGCCAAGATCCGCTTTCTGCATCTTGTTAGAGAATGCGGAGTAGGGCTGAGAAGAGTTCAGTTTGTCTATTGGTGTGGATAGACTCTTTTGTGAAATTTGAGCCTTTAAAGAAAGCTCAAGATCGGAATAACGCTCGCTGATTTGCAACGCCAAAGATTGCTTTTGTGCTGAGGAGCTCTCTGAAAGAGAGCGTGCGTCTATTGTGTCGATATTGTTTGCATAGGACTGGAAGCCAACCACTGTCGTTGCAAGCACCATACTGATAGAAATAGATGGTCTCATAAATAATCCTTATTTTAATTTTTATCATTAATAGAGCATTTGCCCTATAAGGATTAACCTATCAGCAAGATGAATGTGTTTAAAAGTTAGACAACTTATTTTATTCCGTTGTTCAGCACAGGATCTCAATTTAAACAATTTATAAAATATTAAGTGAGTGCTGACTTGCCATATCCAAACTTATAAACCAATCATTAGTTAATTAACAAAATTATTAACTGTATATCCTGGGTTTGTAGGGATTTAGAGCGCGCTTAGGTATGAGGGTATCTGTTGGCTTGTATAAGTCAGATAAGAAAAAGGGCTAGCGCTTGGCTAACCCTTTTATGTTTATAAGCGCACGGCAACGCTTATACATACTGACTGTTGTTGGTCTTGGATTTAAGTACCAAGTCTCTAGATAAATCTAACTGCTTAATAAGCAATGAAGCCTACTCATGTGAGTAGGCTTTGTTATTGGTTGCGACCTTCAACGGTACGTTTTAACCTCAATCTAAACGCAATGTTAGGCCAGAATAGTTCGAGTACCCACGCAATAACACATGATACGTTACATCAGGTTGTGCACTCACATTACACTGTTCTGTGTTTCCTGGACGGTAAGGGCGGCAGTCGTAACTTGAAGTCGTCGGCTTGCTTCCCGATTTAACGTAAAGATCCGCGTCGCCTGAACCACCAGACATTGAAACTGTTATGTTTGATGCTGACTCAACGGTGAAAGTGTAGAAGGTTTGAGAGTTTTGGCTCCCGCTTAGGTTCGCAATCGGAGTGCCTTTGGTTAAGATATTGCCAGTTGGAGGCGTCGTTCCACAACTTGCATTGACACCGACAGTACTAAAAGCGGCTTCAACATCTGAAACTTCGTAACCCATGTCTGCGGCGGCTTTTGCAACACCACAAGCCCCAGCGTCAAAGGTACTGTTTGCCGTCCAATAAAGTTGGTTTGCAACCGTAAATACCTCGAAGCCCTTACGCACATCCCAGCCAGATTTGTTCGCTAACAGGTAAAAGGCACGGTTATAAACCCCGCTAGATAAATGAACGTTCAAACCATCGTAGTATTGAGAAGCGTGATCTATAGATCGGCCATCTTTTGACGGTTGATCAAAGTAACGTAGCCCACCTTCTGATTTGAAGATATCGCTACCGACAACCCAGTCAACATTTCCACGCAGATAGTATTCAGCAGCTTCGCCTGCAATGTCTGAGAACGCTTCGTTAATCCCTCCCGACATATTTTTATATACCAAGCCAGAGTTCTGTTCAGTAAAGCCGTGACTGACTTCGTGGGCACTCACGTTGATATCGACTAACGGATAGAAGGTATTTTTACCATCCCCAAATGTCATTGATGTACCGTTCCAAAAAGCATTTTCGTAATCAGAGCCGTAGTGCACTCTCATGGTAAGCTGGAAAGTTAAGGGAGACGTGTTCATCCAATCTTTGTACATATCAAATACAACATTACCGAAATAATGAGCGTCGTTAAGAGGTGAGTAGGCGCCGTTAACGTATTTATAGTCATTGTAATTGGTGCTGTCGCTACAGTTGTAACTGAATGCCGAGTTACCAGAGGTTCCGTTATTTAAGTTGACCGTTTTAACCGCGGAGTTTTCCAAAGTACAAGTGGTGCCCGTTTTGTCTATGGAAAATCCCGTAAAGTCGCTTCCATATTCATATCGAGCCGTTTTTATGTTGCCACCTGGACCGGTTCCCAGAGCTTTGGCATGGTTTAATCCGTCCCATTTTTGGAGGACTTCTCCAGTGATAGCGTCAATGAAGTAAAAAGGGCGCTCAGGGTGATCGGAGGCTACGAAGAAGTCGACCAAGTAAACCATCTGAGCGATTTGGTTCTCATCTAGTCTCACCATCAGTTTTGCATTTTTGTTTTCAACAGAAATGTTATCGACTACTAAGGTTTTATGAGCTGAAAGTGCAGCGGCAATAGCTTGCTTTTTATTTAGTTTGGGGGTGATGCTAGATAGGTCACCACTGATTCCTTGTGCCATTGAACCGAAGACTTTAGTCGGCTGGTTTTTAGAGAGTGTTGCCACAACCGAGGTATCAAAAACGGGTAAACCTAAGTGTGTTTGTTGGTAACGGACTTTTGTTTTTCCATTGGGTAACACTACCCGTTTTACTTCAGAAAAACCCAACTCTAGTGGGGCGACACTATTCGATTGAGCGAGGATACTTTGTTGTAGCAATGTATCATTATCCACTCTTACCATTTCTGCAGCATGCGCTGTAAAGCCGAAAGAGGTACCTAGAATAGCTGCTATTTTCCAGCTTAATTGACGTTTTTGGTTCATTTTTCGTTCCTGATATAAATATAAACTCCTTCTTCCCAACGACTTTATAGGAAGCCTATATGCAACACATTAATGCCATGTGTTGAGAATCAAGATTGGGAGAGCGTGTGGATTTATGGCAAGTTTTTCAGGAAGATTAAATTTTATAGTATGTAAACTATAATATACAAAAAACATTATTGATTCTTATGTCGATAATTATTTTATTTTAAACTTTTATTATAAATACCTGAAATTACGATAGTTCCTATAATTTATTCTGTTTTAATTTTATGTATTAGTCTTGCCTATTGAGGAGTGTGTTTTTTTCGTTTGTATTAAATTACAAAGTTAATAATAATGACATTTTCGTAGTGGTGAGAGATGTTAATTCTATCAATGTTGAGGTTTAATAACGGTTGTTAAACATAGCTCTCAGTTTTATGAGTTAATTAGTGTTAGAAGAGAATGGTTATATTTCCTGTTACTAAAAAGAAGTGCGAATTAGATCTGTTAAAGGAGAAACTATGAGCTCAGGAAGCATTAGAAATGTAGTCTTTGATATTGGTAACGTGATTGTCCGTTGGGCTCCTTTGGAAATAGTGAAGCTCACATTTGGTGAGGTTAAAGCTCCTGAGGTATTGGTTAAGGCTATTTTTCAGTCTGAAACTTGGCTCGATTTAAATAAAGGTTTAATCTCAGAGTCTGATGCTAAAGTGCAGTATCAGCAGTTTCTTAATTTATCAGACTTGGAATGTGAGCGATTATTTTACTACGTCAAACAAACACAAATCCTTATTTTCGGCTCTATTGATCTTCTGCAGCGTGTTAAATTAGCCGGTTACAACGTTTATGCGTTAACAGATAATGTTCACGAAATTGTTTCCCATCTTAAGTCTACATACACGTTTTGGCCTTTATTTGACGGAGCAATAGTGTCTGCGGAGTTAGGGCTACTCAAACCTCAAGCAGAAATCTATCAATCATTACTTATGCAGCATAGATTAGATGCTTCGGAAACCGTATTTATAGATGACATGCCGTGTAATGTTATGGGCGCAAACGCTGTTGGTATTACTGGAATTCAATTTGAAAATGCAGCTCAATGTGAGGAAGCTTTAAAAGCTTTAGGCCTGTCTTTCTGAATAATTGAATTTCTATATAATAGAGACTTCAACATTCTGCTATACAGTAGGATGACTATGATGGTTTTAGCGAGTTCGATACAGCAGAGCTCAGGCTAATCAGACATAGTGTCTCGGTGTTGTTAAATACCACACAAATGTGGAAGGTCCTTAAGAGGGAGAATACATGTTACTCATTAAATTCAAGGAGGAGATATGGGGTTACTAATTGGTCCAGTAGTGATTTTTTGGATCGTTTCATTCTTTTTTACTTGGCGTATGGGATATTACCTTTTGGTAGATAAACCATTTTTTCCTTATATATTCACCGTGGTTATCATAGCTATCTTCGGTGCGCTAACCTATGTTATGGGTGGTTTGTTTACCTTTAAGGATCGCAGTGAACTTTGGGCATTTGAAATCCCATGGTTTTTCCTCGTGAATAAATATGCCTTTGTATTATTTGTTTGCTCAGTAATGGCTTACCTATTTGGAAGCAATATTTTTACCGGAAATATCTCAAAAGCAGTGATTTTTATTATTGCTTTTTCGATCACTTTGGGAAATCTAGTAGGGTGTTTGAGCTCTAACACCTTTATGCAAAAGTATAATATTTCAGAAACGTATTAAGCTATCCGGTTTCAGTTATCCGTTTTTGGAGAATAAGCAAGTTTCAATTACGGATGTATCTGATTTACCCGTGTGGAGTTCTTATTATTCAAACAAGTAATTTTAAAGTGATCTGGAATGTATGGCATTGTCACTGTGTGGTTTCGGTGGTTGCGGTCACCCTATGGTTGCAGCGACTCAGGTATTGCTTGTTCATACTTTAGCAGCGTTATGTTGACAAGTGGAGCATCAGTCTGATATCCATTTATAGTTTTAATCATAGTTCGACCTAAGGAGAGTTTGTGAATCAAGGTGTTGAATTGGATGTAGATATCGGTAAGAAACATATAGTGATTCAGCGTCGTTATGAGGCTTTAGGTGCATTCAATGATTTGTTAATAGCTGTTTGGTTTTTGATCGGTAGTTTTTTCTTTTTAAATGAGTCTCTTATTGAAAGTGGTACTTGGTTATTTATAGTGGGTAGTGCGCAGTTAATCATTAAGCCATTAATCAAGCTACTAAGTTTAGTTCATGTTAGTAGAGCGTCCAAACCATTGACACAATAGTTACGCCATTTGTTAGGTTCATCGGAGGTTTCAGTGGACAAGCTAGTCAAAAATCGTTTTGAAGAATATCCGGAGAACGCTCGAATTCGACTAGAAGAGTTGCGCTCTCTCATTCTTGATCTGTCCTGTGAATTGAAGTTAGGGGAAGTTGAAGAGTCTCTTAAGTGGGGAGAGCCTAGTTACAGTGTTAAAGCGGGCAGCCCAATTCGAATTGATTGGAAATTGAAATCGCCGAATAACTACTCTTTATTTTTCAACTGCCAAACTAAGCTCGTTGATACATTTCGAGAGTTACATGGAGATACACTGCAGTTTCAAGGTAATAGGGCAATTGTATTGCATTTATCTGAGCCCATGCCTGAGGTAGCAATCAAACAGTGCTTGGAGCTTGCTTTAACTTATCAAAAACGAAAGCATCTACCGCTTCTTGGGGCTTAATAAGGCACTAATAACTTTGAAGAAGATGACTGTTTTCTTCGATGAATGAAGAGCTTGCTAAATAGATAACCGCATCGACATAGACAGTTTCTCTGAGTAAAGTGATGTGTAGGAAAAAGAAAGCCTAAGCGCTGATATGCGACTTAGGCTGTGATAACTGGTTTAAGCTTCAAGAGCTAGGTTTAGCTTTGAGGATTAGTTTTGGATATACGTATAGAGGGTTACGCTGATAGCTCTTTTCGAACAATCTCTGCACCAGCACTTAACGCATTGAGTTTAGCCGATGCTATTTGGCGAGGTAGGGGAGCCATACCGCAATTGGTGCAAGGGTAGAGCTTGTCTGCATCAACATACTTAAGTGTTTCTCTAAGAGTGCTGGCGACTTCTTCTGGTGTTTCAATCGAATCGGTTGCCACATCAATTGCACCGACCATCACTTTCTTGCCTCGAACCAGCTCAAGTAGTTCAAGTGGTACATGAGAGTTGTGACATTCTAAAGAGATGATATCGATATTCGATTGCTGCAACTTAGGGAAGACTTCTTCGTATTGGCGCCACTCCGTGCCTAATGTCTTTTTCCAATCAGTATTGGCTTTGATGCCGTAACCATAGCAAATATGTACCGCGGTCTCGCACTTTAGCCCTTCAATGGCTCTTTCTAAGCAAGCAATGCCCCAATCATTTACGTCATCAAAGAACACATTAAATGCTGGTTCATCGAACTGAATAATATCAACGCCAGCGGCTTCAAGCTCTTTTGCTTCTTGATTTAGGATCTTCGCAAATTCCCAAGCGAGTTTTTCGCGGCTTTGATAATGCGCATCGTAAAGTGTATCGATCATGGTCATTGGCCCAGGCAGAGCCCACTTAATAGGTTGATCGGTTTGCTGACGTAAGAACTTCGCATCTTCAACAAACACCGATTTCTGACGAGAAACTGGGCCAACAACAGTCGGTACACTTGCATCGTAGCGGTCGCGGATCTTAACCGTTTCGCGCTTCTCGAAATCGACACCATTTAGGTGTTCAATGAAGGTCGTCACAAAGTGCTGGCGGGTCTGTTCGCCATCACTCACGATATCAATGCCGGCTTGCTGTTGCTCATGCAGAGACACACGTAGGGCATCCTGCTTGCCATCTGTTAATTCGTCGCCTTCCAGTTTCCATGGAGACCAAAGTGTTTCTGGTTGTGCTAGCCAAGACGGCTTAGGTAAGCTGCCTGCTGTTGAAGTCGGTAATAGTGTTTTCATAATTAATTTTGCCTATCCTTAGATTGCCCAAAGCGCGTAATTAATGGATTAAAGCGCCTAATAAATTGATTAAAGCGCGTAATTGGCAAACCAGTTCTCAAGAACCGATTGATATGGCTTAATGAAATGTTCTTCTGCGAATTTACCTTGCTCAATAGCTAACTTGCCGCGTTCTTCTCGGTCATACACGATCTGAGTCAGTGAATGGTCCAAGTTTTTCAAGTTTGGTTGGTAACAGTTACCTGCAACCGCGTTCGCGTTGTAAATCTCAGGTCGGTAGATTTTCTGGAAAGTACCCATGGTGCTGATGGTGCTGATAAGCTCTAGGTTAGAGTAATCGTTCAGCAGATCACCAAAGAAATAGAAAGCCAGAGGAGCGACAGTATTTGGCGGCATGAAATAACGAACCTGTAATCCCATCTTCTTGAAGTATTGCTCAGTTAAAGAAGATTCATTAGGTTGGTATTCAAAGCCTAATACAGGGTGTTG
Organism: Vibrio sp. ECSMB14106; assembly: GCF_000972265.1. Taxonomy (NCBI): domain Bacteria; kingdom Pseudomonadati; phylum Pseudomonadota; class Gammaproteobacteria; order Vibrionales; family Vibrionaceae; genus Vibrio; species Vibrio sp. ECSMB14106. The sequence goes on from NZ_LAUM01000002.1 coordinate 62,892, forward strand.
ATTTTCAGTACGGTAATAGGTTTTATTATCTGAAACACTTAAACAAATAACAGGTGGCTTCTTGAAATTCTGTTTGTAAGCTTCAGAGTTAACGAAATGTTTAAAAAGCTTACCGTGTAAATCACCAAAACCTTCTGGAATACTGAATTTATCTTGGTCTTTATTATACTCCAACAGAAGAACGCTAAAGTCATAATCTCGAACATAAGAAGAAAAGTTATTTCCGATAATGCCTTCAATACGCTCGTCGGTTTTACGGTCTAAAATATTGGTTTTCAGCACTTCAATTGAAGGGAATGCTTGACCGTTACTTTCAATATCCATATCAACAGAAATGATTTCAAGCTCCACAGAATAGCGGTCGCCCTTAGGGTTGTCCCAATGTGCTAAGGCGTTGAAACTGTTATCGATCATTTGTAGTGCATTACGCAAGTTCGCTTGACGGCTGTCACCTCTCGCCAAATTCGCAAAGTTGGTTGTGATACGCGTGCTGTCTGCAGGCTGGTAGTTTTCGTCGAGGCTAATGCTTTTGATCGTAAAATTAAATTCTTTATTCATGCTGGTCTAGTATCCCAATTCGTTGTCTGGTTCTCTCGGTCTTTAGTATTAAAACTGCTTTTATTTTTTGCTTGTGACCGGATTAAGAATCGAAGGCTATGCTTTCTGAAATTAATACTTAGTAGAATTAATGTCGTATAAAGTTAATCGCTTAAGGTTTTTATACGTGGATAGGTGTGGGATTAATAATGGTATTACTTCACATTCATCATGAGGAATATTCATGATCTATATGTTTGAATGTTTAAGTCGGTGTCAGTTATATTAATATAGCTTAATGGAAATATAACCGCATTAATAGTGGTGTTATTTAAGGTAAATTAATTTAATAAGAGATGGATGAAATGAGTGAATTGCTGTTTTTGATTTTCTACTGTGCGTTACTAGGCAGTGGTGTTGGTTTTCTTGCCGGGCTTTTGGGTATTGGCGGAGGGCTGATCATTGTTCCTGTGTTAAGCAGCATTTTACTTTACTTAGAAGTTCTGCCGTCCGACCAAGTTGTTGTTGCTGCGATTGCGACCTCGTTGGCCTCGATTCTATTTACTTCAACGTCTTCTGCGCTCGCTCACCACAAGAATGGCAACGTGCCTTGGGATCTGGCACCTTGGATCATGCTGGGTGTTGCCCTTGGTGCTTTGGTTAGTGGTTTTATGGCGGCGTTATTGCCGGAAAAGGTCGTTCGTATCGTGTTTGCTGTGAGCGTAGTTCTTATCGCGATTAAGATGTTCTTAAGCAGTAAAAGCGGCACGCCTAACGAACGAAAACTACCGAATAAAGGGGTATTAACCGTTTTAACAACCATTACTGGCGGGTTGTCTGCCATGATAGGGATTGGTGGCGGTGCGTTGTTAGTTCCACTATTAACGTTCTTTTCGGTCGATATGAAAAAGGCGATCGGCTGTGCGTCTGCGTGTGGCATTGTAATCGCATTGTTTGGTTCTATCGGTTATATCACTGCGGGCAGTAGCCAATTTGCTTTAACCGATGGATTTGCAGGTTTTGTTTATTTACCAGCGTTACTGGGTATTGTGTGCACCTCTTGGTTCACGGCTCCGTTAGGCGCAAAAGCGACAAACCACTTGCCAGTTCCAATAATTAAGAAGATCTTTTCAGTACTGTTGGTTGTTATCGCTGTAAGTATGGTCGCTCGCTAAGTTTTGGTTGTTCGGCTGCCTATGTTGCAGCTATCAGTGGGTAGCTCCAATAATAACAATAGAAAGTAGCAGTCATCAGGCTGCTTTTTTTGTTTGCCAGTCTACATTTATACGATTATGTCTATGAGTATATTGACAAAATATTGTTGTTTAACTGGATTCACTGCTATAGCTAAATGTACTTGTTCAGATCAATGGAATGCTAAAAGTGAGTGATTTATGGATCCGTTAACGCAGGGTGTGCTAGGTGCTTCTTTGTCACAAGCGGCGAGTAAAAAACAACATTTAGTGGTCGCTGGGGGTCTAGGTTTACTCTCTGGAATGGCCCCAGATTTAGATGCGTTTATTCGATCGGAGAGTGATCCTTTACTGGCATTGGAGTTCCATCGACAATTTACTCACTCACTTCTGTTTATCCCTATTGGCAGCTTGATCTGCGCTCTGGTTTTACATCTTTTGATTGCTAAAAGGCGCGGTCTCTCGTTTAAACAGAGCTGGCTGTATTGCGCGTTAGGCTATGGCACACATGCTTTATTAGATTCTTGTACTACGTATGGCACTCAGTTGTTTTGGCCGCTTACCAATGAGCGTTATGCTTGGAATACCATTTCGATTATCGATCCTGTCTATACACTTCCCATTTTAATATTGCTTGTGTTTGCAACATGGAAACGAATCCCTTTGCTGGCTCGCATCGCGTTTCTGTGGGCTTTGATTTATCCGACGTTAGGAATGATACAAAGGGATAGGGCAGAAGCCATAGGCTGGCAATTAGCGCAAGAAAGACAACACACGCCGATCCGATTAGAGGCAAAACCAAGCTTTGCGAATATCTTGGTGTGGAAAGTGGTGTACGAAACAGAATCTCGATACTACGTAGATGCTGTTCGAGCCGGCAAATCCGTTAGAACTTATCCTGGAGACTCAGTAGCTAAACTGAATGTGAGTCAAGATTTCCCTTGGCTCGATCCTAATTCACAACAAGCAAAAGACATTGAGCGTTTTCGCTGGTTCTCAAATGGTTACGTGGCACAAGATCCAATGGATGATCTGCGTGTTATCGACGTTCGATATTCAATTGTACCGAACCAATTGATAGCACTTTGGAGTATCAAATTATCTCAGTCTGCCGATGCCGAGGCACATATAAAGTACGAAACCCACAGAGACAACACACCCGAGTCGAGACAGATATTTTTAGATATGTTGAAAGGCGACTGAGGTCTATGAAGTTCTGAATAGATAGAACGTGGCTGATTTTTATCTGCCGTCAAAAAAGGCTGAGTCAGTAACCTGCTCAGCCTTCTTTCTATTCATTCTATAGGGAATGGTCTTTAAATTATCTGCTCACTATATCGAAAGGCCGCGACCAATTGAGGTAATAGGGCCAGTTGGGCGACCTGTAGAAGAGCCTGTTTCTTGCTCTAAAGTTAGTTCGAACAATTGGTTTTCTGTTAGTGGCGGTAATTCACTAATATTTAGATTAAGCGTTTCGCCTTCTCTGACTAATCCTAGTGAAACAGGTGCATCCCAATCATCGGCTTTTGTCCAAAATTGTAATGCTTTGCCTTCTGGTATTCTCACTGCACCTAGGGGCACTAGTTGCATATGATTGGCATGAGTGGTTTGAATTACCCAACTTGGGTTTTTGTTTTCTGGTTGTACTAACACCGCGATATAAGTCGGTGTGCTCTGCATTGGTTCAAGGGTCTGTAATTTAAAACCTAGTACCATAGCTAGTACAAGACACGCCATTGAGATAGCCCGCCATAAACCGAGACTTTGCCAGAAATGGCTTTGTGGTTCAGGTCTTGATTGCGTTACCGGTTTAGAAGATTCTTCAAGTTCATCTATGCTGCGCTCAATACGTGCAGATAAAGGTTGAGAGGCGACTTTTGGCTCTAATCTATCAGTAATAGACAAAAAATGGGTTTGCCATTGATTAACCGCTTGTTGCAATTCGGTACTGTCAGCTAAACGTTGTTCAAAATTATATCGTTCTTCTTCTGTCAGTGTGCCAAGCACATATTGGCCGGCTAAATTATCATCGTTGATAGGAATTTGTTGCGTATCTTTTTTCATTGCAGACACCCCTTTAAAGCATTCAAGCTGCGCTTAATCCATGATTTTACGGTACCAAGGGGTTTGTTAAGCAATTGAGAAATTTCGTCTTGGGTGTAGCCATCAACATAAGCGTGCAATATACACAATTTGCGTTCCGGTTCTAAATATTCCAAACATGTTTGTAGAGACGTTTGTGCCAAAGGATCTTCTGAAAGTTCAGAAATACCATCTGGCTGCTCTGCTAAGTCCAATACTTGACTATCACATAGAGCGAGTAACAAATCTGGTTCTGATAAGATTTGGCGGTTGGAGTGTTTAAGTGCATTTAACGCTAAATTACGGGTTAACGTATATATCCAACCACGTGCGGACCCTAGCTCTTGATGGTAGGAGTTTGCATTTTTCCAAATTTTTATAAAGGCGTCATGCACAACGTCTTCGGATAAAGCACGGTTTTGCAAAATCCTCAGCACTACAGTGAGTAATCTTGATGCTTCCTGTTCATATAACTGTCTTAAGGCTTGGCGATCGCCTTGAGCGCAGTGAATTAGAACACTTTCATAGTCGAACTCTGTCGATATTGACACACGATATACCTGTTTATAAAACGTCCAGTATACGTAACTGGACGTTTTAAGTCATTATTTAGTCAGTGTTTATTCTCGTGTACGGTGGCGGTAATGCGATCACTTTTGTTTCCAGAATAGATACTCACCAGAGTAGTTAACCACGACTTTATGACCAAGTTTATCCATAGTACAACCTGTCATTGGAGCAGCACCGCCCTTTAAATTAATACGCTGTATATAAGTGACATCTTTTAATGTACCTGAACGCATAGACTCATTTGCTTTGACTAACTGCATCGGAATACTGCCTTTATCTGAAGGGGAAACGGCCAGTTGTTTACCGGTAATAGATGAACCATCAAGAGATTCCCATGTTGCAGGAGGACCAAAATAAGAGACTAAATGGTTGCCTTTATTATCACTTAAAATGGCTCGAGGACCAGCAAATGCCCATTTTGCACTCTTGTCATTTGAACTGTCTACTTTGCACTCCCATGTGATATTACCTTCCGCAACAGTAAACATGGCGACTTTGTTACCCTCCGGCACACGCACTTCACTTGGTAGGTTGTCTTGAGAAAAGGTACCAGCATAGGATTGAGCAGCCATAGCCATTAGAGCTGATGTTGCGGTGATTTTTAATGCTTTCAATATGTATTGTTTTTTCACTGTCGTATCCCTTTTTATCAGTCGATTTTGAATTTGAAAAACAGCTTTTTCCTGCTGTTACTAGGTACTACAATCGAACAAGGTATTTGGATGCAGAAAAGTAAAATAAATTGAAATTATTTTTATGGAAGGTATTTAAAAAAAGGGAAGTTTTCACGTAAGTAACTATATTATAATGACTTTATCCCACAACCTAAGTTTGATAAACATTACAGATAATCTGCGGCTATTACCATTGGGACAAAGCTCTATATCAGTGAAGACTAAGCCTTCCTTCAAATAACAATAGGAAGGCTTAGTATCAAGTGATTATAGATAGCGCTCTTCTAGGTGCTTTTTAAAGTATGCAGCGTTAAGTGTTTCACCTGTCGCACCTCTCACTAAATCATCAGTGGCCAGCAGGCTGCCTTTGCTCCAAATATTCGATTCTAACCAAGTGAAGATAGGCGATAGGTCACCACTTTCAATTACTGAGTTCACATCAACCGTTTTCTTCATTGAAGCCATAAACTGAGCCGCGTACATCGCACCTAGTGTGTAAGATGGGAAGTAACCGAATGCGCCATCTGTCCAGTGAATATCCTGCATACAGCCATTAGTGAAATTGCCTTGGGTGCTTAAGCCAAGGTATGACTGCATCTTGGTACTCCAAAGTTCTGGCACGTCGGTGTGTTTGATCTTACCGTTGATTAAGTCACGCTCAATCTCGTAACGTAAAATCACGTGCGCAGGGTAGGTCAGTTCATCAGCATCCACACGGATGAAGTCTTTCTTCACGCGAGTGTAGATCTTTTGGAAGTTCTCTTTCTCAAACTCTGAGCCTGAGAATTGTTGACCAGCCAAGTTCGCTAAGTGTCCGATGAACGGGTCACTACGGCCAACCTGCATCTCAAAGAACAAAGACTGAGATTCATGGATACCCATAGAGCGCGCTTCACCTGCTGGTTGGCCAGCTAGATGTTTTGGTAAGCCTTGTTCGTAACGTGCGTGGCCAGTTTCGTGGACGATCCCCATCAATGATTGAACGAATTCAGCTTCGTCGTATCGGGTTGTGATACGCACGTCTGAAGGGACGCCGCCACAGAATGGGTGAACACTTTCATCTAGTCGGCCGTGTTCAAAATCGAACTGAAGCAGCTTCATGACTTCTAAACCCAGTGCTTTCTGTTTCTCGGTCGAATAGATACCTGATGGTGCGTTAAATTGCTCGCTCGATTGTTTTTCGATCACTTCATTAATTAAACCTGGAAGCCAAGTTTTAACGTCTGCAAATAGGGTATCAAGTGAAGCAGAGCTAGTGCCCGGTTCGTAAATATCCAGCATCGCATCATAAGGCGTTAGATTGGCTGCATCTGCGCGAATCTGCGCTTCTTCACGAGAAAGCTCAACCACTTCACGCCAGTTCTTTTCGAACCCAACCCAGTCGTTGTTACCGCGTTGGCTACGCCACGCATGTTCACATTTTGAACCCGCTAGAGATTTCGCTTCAACCAGTTTTTCTGGAAGTAGGTTTGCTTGTTGCCACTGGCGTTTTATTTCACGAAGTGACGATTGTTGCTCAGTGTTCAGCGCTTCATTTTCAGCGTCTGCAATCCAATCGCCAAGCTGTGGTTGAGTCATTAAGCCGTGAATATGAACAGAAAGCTCGGCCATCGCTTCACTACGAGCTTGGTTACCACCTGCTGGCATCATTGAAGCTTGGTCCCAACCACAAATAGAAGCTAGGTGTTGAAAGCGTGAACATTTTTGAGAGTGTTCGACTAGTTTTTTGAATGCGCTCATTTGACTACTCTTAATTTGGTTTCTTTAAATGATCCTTAGGGCTGCGTCAGCGTTAAGGTTCATCTCGTGTACTTTGATTATGGCTTTGCTTTTTAATGACGCCGACCTTCGCAGTCGAAGATATAGCGAGAAAAGCATGAGGCGGTACGATGCCTTGAATTTACTATTTCTTAACAAATTAAACTGTTCTATTGTGCACAAAATCAGTGAGTTGTATAGCTGGTGGCAATTGTTACTTGCGAATTGTTCAGATACACGGTATTGATGATAGATCGCTGAACAAAAATGACAATGATATGGATATTTTGAACTTTGAGGCATTTCTAATTGCCATCACTATTTTAACGCTAACGCCGGGCTTAGATACGGCTTTGGTGATTCGCAATACTAGCCGCTCTGGCTTAGCTGACGGTTGTATGACGAGCTTTGGTATTTGTAGCGGCTTGTATGTACACGCGCTTTTCTCTGCTGTGGGTATATCTGCAATCCTCGCCCAATCCGCTGAACTCTTTCAAGCGGTTAAGATGGTAGGTGCGGTTTACCTCATCTGGCTTGGCTTAAGCAGTTTGCGAGCGTTGATGAAAAACGGTGGCGGTTTGAAGGTCGGAGAACAAGCTCAGCAGGCTTACAGTGCAAAGCGTTCTTTACGTGAAGGCTTTCTGTCTAACGTTCTTAACCCAAAAACAGCAGTTTTCTATCTGGCCTTTTTACCTCAATTTGTAAACCCTGAAGGTTCGCCTTTATTGCAATCTATGTTGATGGCTTCGGTACACTTTATTATTGCGATGGTGTGGCAGTGTGGTTTGGCTGGTGCTCTTAATTCCGCTAAAAACTTGCTCAAGAACGCGAGTTTTATGAAGTGGATGGAAGGCGTGACGGGCATGGTGCTGGTGGGGCTGGGTGTTAAGCTTCTGATGGAAAAGCCAGTATAAGGAATCTAGCCTCAACGTCGTTGATTTGCCGTTATGTGCGGTTTTTTGATGGGGATAGCCTAAGAAATAGAAACAGATAAATACAGCCCACAAATGCGTGGGCTTTTTTGTCTTTGCCGTTTGAACTTTGTCTTTCAGGCTACAGTGAGGGCTAATCATCATTTAATAAAATGGTTCGGCACACCTCTTCTTAAATATGTTGATTTTCTGTGTGTTTGCTGTGTTTTAGCATGCAATATGTTGTATTGGTGTTAAGCTTTAACTATAAGTGTTAGCTATTGGCGAGGTTTAACGCGTGTTATGTCTCTATATCCATGATTGCACAAGGAGATGCGATGTTTTCTTCAAACACTAATGCGCAAAGGATCTTGCTCATTGATGACGATGCAAGCCAAATTAAAGTTTTGCATAAAGTATTAAAAGAGCTTGGTCAGGTATTTTTTGAGCAAAGTGGAGTCAAGGCGTTTGAACAGGCTGTTAGTGTAAAGCCAGATGTTATTTTACTTGATATTGATATGCCAGATCTCAATGGCTATCAAGTATTAGAGCTTCTTAAAGCTGATGAGAAAACTCGTGATATTCCCGTTATCTTTATCACCTCATTTGACTCTACTGAGGATCAACTCCGTTGCTTAAGAGGCGGCGCGGTGGATTTTATCTCTAAACCTCTAGTCCCAGAATTGGTTGCCGCAAGGGTTATCACTCAGCTACGCCTCAAAGAGAAAGAACGAACGCTGATCGAAGTCTCTCAGCATGCCAGAGTGACCTTAGAGTCGATTGGGGATGCGGTGATTACCACTGACCGTGAATGCTTCGTGACCTACATGAACCCTGCCGCAGAGCTAATGATTGGAACCAGCGCCAATGTAGCGATTGGTCAATCGATCGAAAAGGTGATGCCGTTACGAATTGGTGATAATGGGCCGCCACACATTAACCCTGTTCGACTCGCCATCAGTGAAGAAAGAAAGGTAGGAATGGCTCTAAACTGTCAGATGCAGAAGAAAAGTGGCCAATGGATTTCAGTTGAAGATAGCGCTGCACCTCTGCTCTCTGATGACAAGCAGATCATGGGCGCAGTGATTGTTTTTGTTGATATTAATGAATCTCAAGCCATGGCGCTTAAGATGTCACAGGCACTTCAATATGACCAATTAACCAACTTGCCGAATCGATTTTTGTTGATGGATAAGTTATCCACTGAAATCATTCAGAGTCAACGAGACGATAGCGGGGTTGGTATTATTCTCTTAGATATCAACAGGTTTAAATTTATTAACGAAGAATTCGGTTTTGAGGTTGGCGATATACTGCTTAAGAAAATAGCGGCGCGTCTTAAAACTCAAGCAACAGATAAAGAAACCCTGAGTCGGCATAATGCGGATGAATTTATGATCCTCGTTCCTGCGCTGAGTTACCAAAGTGAACTGGCACTTCTGGCAATGCAATATAAAGAGTGCCTCATGGAATATTCGCTTGAGCACCCAGAACTGAACGGTTTTACCATTAGTATGGGGCTCAGTATCTATCCTGAAGATGGCGCAGATGCACAAAAGCTTATTTCGAGTGCTCATACTGCTCTACATAAAGCCAAACAAGATTCATCTCATCAAGGGATATGCTTCCATTCATATGACATGGAGCAGAAATTTCAATCAAGAAGCCACCTTTATATGCTGGCCAAACGCGCCATTACTGAAAATAACGTGATTGCTCTCTATCAACCGATTGTGAACGCAGAAACTCATCAACTTGAAGCCGTAGAAGCGCTGATGAGGTTAACGGATGAATCGGATACATTGATTCTACCTGATATGTTTATTGAGTTAGCCGAAGAGACGCATTTAATTATTCCGCTCGGAGAAAAGATGATTGAGCAAGTCATTGGTCAATTGAGTGAGTGGTTAAAAGGTGGGGCTGAGTTACGTGTTTGTATCAATATCTCCCCGGTTCAGTTTTGTGCGCCTAACTTCACTGCATTCCTACTTTCAGTTATCGAAAATTACGGTGTTCCGCCGCAGTATATTGAATTGGAAGTCACTGAAGGGCTTATGCTCAGACAGAATGATCAAATAATCCAAGATATGGTTGCGCTGCGTGAAATTGGGATGACGATTTCGATTGATGATTTTGGTACCGGGTATTCTTGCTTGAGTTACCTGAAAAACCTACCAGTCGATGTATTGAAAATTGATAAATCTTTTGTTTCAGAGCTTGATGGAGATGAATTCAATGAAACGCTGGTCACCACCATCATTAATCTATCTCAAAGCATGGGTTTCCGCTCAGTTGCTGAAGGCGTCGAAACCCCCGAGCAAGCCAAACGGTTAGCAAAGCTCGGTGTATCGATGCTGCAAGGGTATTACTTTACCAAGCCGATTTCCGCGAAAGACTTACGTGAAAGCTATTTAGAGGCTTAGATATTGAACAATTTACGACACTATTTCGGTTTTGGCTTTATTTCCGTGCTGGGCATTATTTTGACGCTGTCAGCGGTATGGGTCACCAACTTACACAATCAAAGGCAAATTAATACTTATACATTGGATCTTGCTGCACAAGCAGAAAGCCTTATTCTCGAAAAGTTTCAATTGTTCCAATATGGGCTTCGTGGGGCAAGAGGGGCTGTGGTTACAGCAGGTGTTGATAGTTTAACTCGGGAGAAGTTTGTTAATTACAGCAACACTCGCGACCTCGACCTCGAATTTCCTGGCGCAAACGGCTTTGGCTTTATCAAAAAGGTATCGAGAGAGCAAGAGTCCCAATTTGTTGAGCGTATGCGTGGTGATGGTTCACCAAATTTTAAAATCCGCGAGCTTAATCCAACGCGTGGTGATCGGTTTGTTATTCAATATATTTTCCCCGAGAAAGTCAACCAACAAGCCATAGGGCTGGATATTGGTTCTGAAAACAACAGACGCAGTGCTGCGATTGCTTCGGCGCGAGAAAATAGAGTGTATCTAACCGCGCCAATCACCTTAGTGCAAGCCAATCGGAAAGCTCAAAGTGGTGCGCTGATACTACTTCCTGTTTTCGAAGAGACTCATCTTGGTAGTGAGGATGCTCGCGAGCAGGTCGTCGCCGGCTGGGCTTATGCCCCCCTTATTATCGATAATGTGCTAGAAGGAATGACGGATGTGATTGATCAAGCTTGGTTTAGCTTGTCAGTGGATAATGAGAGCGACCCTTTTTACTCATCACAACGGTCAGATCATACCAATACTCATGCCGTCTCACGCAGCATTGAAGTATTAGGGCAAACATGGGTGATGCAAATCAAGCCCAACCGAAAGTATGTTAGTGGGTTACCTTTATGGTCTATGAGCTATGTGAGTATTATTGGTCTGGTGATTACGCTACTTCTACAGTTTCTTGTGAATATCAGAAATGATAAGGATGATAGTACGAGTCTTAAGCCGAACATTTCGGAAGCGGACTTGAGCCTTCATCAATACCTTAAAACTCCACAATGTAATCAATCATTTCGTTATGTGGCATTGATCTTTTCGTTGCTTTTCTTAGTTTATGCGGCGTCTAACTTAAATGACCACAAGAATGCAGTGGAAATGGCATTAGAGAGCAGTAGTCAACAAGCACTTAAAAAAATAGATCAAGCTGCATCAACCTACTATCAAGACACGTTATTTCTAGCGAATGCACCATCTATTTTTGAGGCATTGCAAAAACCCCAGGGAGAGGTGACGACGAATAACCATACTTCTGAACTTACGCATGTTTTTGAAGCTTACTTACGCGCCATGCCGTATGTTCACCAAGTGCGCTTGATTTCACAAAAAGATGGTTGGAAAGAAGTGGTTAAAATTCAGCGGCAAGGGGATGGTTTCAAGATTTTTGAAGGGGAGGATTTACAAAGCAAGAAAGATGAGCCTTATATTACTCAAACGCTCGCGGCGGGTGAGGGCAAGGTTTACCAATCTGAAATGAACTTGAATAGAGAGTGGGGCACTATTGAGTACCCGCACCGGCCGATGTGGCGCTTTTCAACCCCAATCATGGATGAGGATGGAGCACCGATAGCGATTGTGATACTTAATATAAGTGTTAGCCGTTTGTTAGAAGAGGCGACGAGAACCACCATTGACGAGTTATATGTGTATGTTACTAACACTGATCGCCAGTTTGTGGCTCACCCTGATGAGTCTGTAGAGTTTTCGTTTGATTACACTTCTGGTTATGCTTGGGGTGACCAATTTTCACCACTACCAACTTGGCAAGCGATTGAAACACCTGCAATACAAAATTTAGATAGCGAGAGCGGAAGAGTTTGGTCTAAGCATCGATCGTTTTTGCTGCAGGCTGAGCCTGTTGAAAGAGAGCTGCATATATACAGTACTTATGATCAACTGCCTGTATTTATTGATATCACGTTTGATTTAGTCGCGTGTTTGGCGATTTTGATGGGGGTCGGTGGCCTTGGATTGGCCGCTAATTATTGGTTTTGGCTGGCTCGTCAAAAGCAGTTGAGAGAAGCGCACACCCTTCAAGATGAACAAAATAGAATACGCGAAACGGAACGTTTCAAAGCGATACTAGAGTCAGGGCCCGATGCGAATTTAATTGTCGATGAGTCGGGTATCATCGTGTTGGTTAATGCAAAAGCAGAGCTCTTGTTCGGTTATGCGCGAAACCAACTAGAGGGGCATAGCTTAGATAAAGTGATCCCTAAACGATATCAACACAACCATCACAAGCACGTTGATAAGTTTATGTCTGCACCGACTAAACGCGTTATGGGAGAAGAGGGTAGGGTCTTGTTTGGCCTGCGCAGTGATGGCAGTGAGTTTCCTGTCGATATAAGCTTGAGTTACATCGATATAGATGATGGCAAATTGGTCATCGCCTCAGTCCGTAGCATGGAAGAGCGGTTAATGATTGAGGAGCAGTTAAGAATTGCTCTGAAACAAGCTCAGCAAGCAACGGAAGCTAAGAGCGCTTTTTTAGCGAATACCAGCCATGAAATTCGTACCCCCCTCAATGCCGTGATCGGTTTATCCGATATTCTCTCTGATCAAGATCTGACGGATACCCAGCTGCAATTAGTGAAAAAAATTCAGATATCAGGCAAATCATTGTTGGGGATTGTCAATGATGTACTGGATCTGTCGAAAATTGAAGCAAGTGAAATGACGTTGGAACAGTATCCAACCAATATCAAAGAGCTGATTGAAGAAATTGCCAGCGTTTTTTCGATTCAAGCCGAAGATAAAGCGCTAGGCTTTATTTTAGAAATAGACCCAGATCTCCCATTGTGGCTAAAAACAGACAGTACCCGCCTAAGACAAATATTGGTTAATCTGCTTGGCAATGCACTCAAGTTCACTCAAATCGGCTCGATAAGCCTCGCTGTTGAGGTCGTACGTGGTTCACAAGATAATGATGGCCAGGTCATGGTGAAATTCTCTGTTACCGATACGGGTGTTGGTATAAAAAAAGAGAGCCAAGAACACCTATTTATACCATTTAATCAGGCGGATAGCTCAACGACTCGAAATTATGGTGGCACAGGACTGGGGCTTTCGATTGTGTATAACCTCACCAAGTTATTCGGTGGTCAGGTAAGCTTAACCAGTGAAGTGAATATAGGTTCTACGTTTTGTGTCGAGTTGCCTTTCACTACCGTTTCTGAGGATGAAGAAGACGCACAAGAAAGTAAGTCTAATTTTTATGTGGTTATCGCAGAGGATAACCCTAAAGACGCTAAGCAGCTCTGTTCTATGTCTCGATCACTTGGTTGGCGGACACAATTGGTTGAAAGTAATAACTCTTTAGTTGAGTTATTACTTTCTCGGCGTGAACAGAATTTACGCCTTCCAGATGCCCTGATTGTTGATAGATATTTAGGCAAGGAAGACTGTTTAGAGGCGGTGAAACGCTTGGCAAAAGAGTTTGAAAGTGAAGTATTTCCTTCTGTGTTGTTGGTTTCAGGAAGTGAATGCGGTGATGCCGCATCAGAGCCACTCGTCGACATGTTCTTAGCTAAACCGATTGATACGTCAGAATTGTTTGATGCACTCAATAGTATTGTCAGTAAATCCTCAAGTTATCTGTTAACAAACGAAACAAGATATGATGAGCACAGCCAGACCAAATGGTTACCTGAACTGAATGTGCTTGCAGTCGATGATGTCCGCTTAAACCTTGTGGTTGTCACTCATATTTTGAGTAAGAACGGTGCCAATGTCACCTGTGCACAGAGTGGTCGAGAAGCAATCCGCCTAGTGGCAAACCAAGATCATGCGTTTGATTTAATCTTGATGGATGTGCAAATGCCAGATATCGATGGGCTGGAAGCTACACAAATGATTCGGAAACATCAAAGCGCCAATGAACTTCCTATTATTGCGCTCACCGCTGGGGCCTTGTTAGAGGAGAAAAATAGGGCGCTTGACTCTGGGATGAACGATTTTATTACTAAACCGATTGAGCCTGCCAAGATGGTGAGTTTAATTAGAAAAGTCATGAAAAACGCAAAAGGGCAAGAGCTTGCGATTGAGTCGATTGAGGTTAATCCTGAGGTTAATGACGACTGGCCGACTATCGATGGTCTTAATAAGACTCAAGCTCAAAAGTTGTTAATGGGGGATCAAACGCTGTTCTTTAACACGCTGGAACTGTTGTTGTCTGAACACCGTAATTTAATGAGTAACGACTTTTCTGATTTTGACAATAGTAGTGATGATAATGTTCGACTTACCATTGCGGCTCAAGTGCATAAATTACGCAGCGCATCTGGGATGATTGGGGCAGAACAAATACATAAATTGTCTAGTGAGGCGGAGACTTTACTACGCTCTAATCAAAATGCTAACCAAACATTATCCTCCCTCTCTGATGCTCTACATCAGTTGAAACACGCTGCAAGTCACACACTTTCAGAGCGAAAATCAGTCTCGGTTCAGGTTGCTCAGGAAGCCTCAGAGCCTATTCCTATTGATGTATTGAAGCAAATTATTACTCTACTTAACAATAAAGATCTTGAGGTTATTGAACAGCTTGAGTTGCAGGAAGCGAGTTTGCGAACTACTCTGCTTGATAAGGATTTCAAGGCATTACAAGAAAGCATGTCAACGCTAGACTTTCAAAAAGTAAGCCAGATACTCAACCACTTACTTGACCAGCAAAGGAGTGACTAATGTACGCTAGCGAGCTCATTGACCCAAGTTATTCGACGAACATTTTGATTGTTGATGATGATAGCAGCGTCATTAGAGCACTGCATAAAGTGCTGCGACATTTAGGGAATGTTCGTTTTGCTTCGAATGGCGCGCAGGCGTTCGAAGCCATTGATGAGCTGCAACCCGATATAATCCTGCTCGATATCATGCTACCGGACATGAGTGGGGTCGATATCTGTGAGCAATTGAAATCTTCGAATCAAGCACGGCTTGCTAATATTCCTATATTGTTCATTACCAGTGCGATTGATGAAGGCTTTGAAGAAACCGTATTTGAGGCAGGAGCAGCAGACTTTATTTTAAAGCCGTTGAATCCGTCTGTGGTTCTTGCGCGAGTGCAAATCCATTTAAACTATCAACACGCGATCGATCTGCTGCACTATCAAGCTCGTATCGACAGTTTATCTACGTTACATAATCGACGCGCATTTGATGAGCAACTCTCTGTGCTACTGAAACAGTCAGTTAGGACGCATCAACCCTTAACCTTGTTAATGATCGATATTGATGAATTTAAGAAGTTTAATGATCAGTTTGGCCACCAACAAGGAGATTTTTGCATTCAATTTGTGGCGAATGAAATCAAAAAAGTATCGATGCGACCATTAGACTGTCCAGCCAGGTTTGGTGGTGACGAATTTGCCATTATTTTACCTGAAACTGATAGGTATGGAGGTAAGGTGGTCGCCGAAAGGTTGAGGTCTTCTGTTGAGTCTTTCGGGTTACGTCATGCTGCCAATGCGTCACGTTCGGTGGTGACGTTATCAATTGGTGCTACGACAATTCAATCGAAGGTAACGCTACCAATACTCAAGGAGTTGAAGTCGAAACTGGTGGCCTTGGTTGATGAAGCGTTATACCTGTCAAAAAGTAATGGACGAAATAGTGTGAGTAGCAATGACATTTAGATTGTTGCACCAAAGGCAGATTGCTTGCCACTTTTCTGCTCTTATACCATATACCTTGGCTTAGTTAGTCACTGAGTGAGCTTCTTTGTGATAAGCAAAGGGCATGAGCCTATTCATTTGGCACCGATGAACGGCTCTATCCATCGCTCTTTGTTCACTTATCGCTCCTTCCTAGTTATCCCTCCCTCTCTCCCATCAACAGCCCACAGTTTTTATCGGGACAATCTGGTTATTGGTTATTGGTTATTGGTTATTGCTGTTGATCTGTGGCTGTTGAGCCATGTTCGTATCGTTGATCATAGAAATATGGCGTAGCGATAAAGTTTTGCCTCTAAAACATTGGTCTCCAAAATATCTACCTCTAAAATCTTTGTCGTTAAAATCTGAGTCTTCAAACTGGTGCTTGCGCAAATGTTGCTCAACTAAATGATCAAACAATGAGACACTGACGTAAATTACTTATTTAAATGGTATAAAAATCCCCATCAACGTTGTTGATGGGGATTATCTTCTAACTGCAGGATCGTTCAAGTCTTCTTAAACGATTGGCATTAACGACGTGTCGTGGGCTTTGTGCTTTATTACTGGTAGATCTTTGTACCGATCTTATTAAACAACGTAGTTATTCAACGACGCTAATGTTCATCTCAGCACCTTCAAAACCTAAGTCACTCAACTCATCTGCATTGAAGTTGGTGGTAACTTCGATATCGCCAATGCGCTCAGTAGATTCGTTGACGGAATCAGTACTTCTTTTGCTGCGTAGATTGTTAGTGATTGGTGTTGCTTGTCCAATTTCGATAGTTCCTGCAAATTGAGATTCAGCGTAGAAATCACCAGACACATAAGAGTGGAATGGGCGCAAGCTTCCGCCAGTCGCGTATTGCATGCTTGATAGTCCAGCTTCTTTAATCGCCCAGCCCCAATCCCACCATTTTGTTTCACCTGGAATGTATCGGTGATCCCATTGGTAGCGAATGTCTGCAGATTTATCACTGCCGCGCCCCATAGTGAAGGTGTGGGCTTTGTAAGGGCGGTTGTCCGGGTGTGTGTGCCATGCGTTGCCACCCCAGCGAAGGAAGCCATTAAACTCAACATCGTAACTAATGTCGGCGTTGAATCGATAAGGGTAGGAGATGCTTGAACGATACAATTCAACTCGAATCGGAAGCTCTGAGTTTGCTGGAACCATAGGACGCGCTTGAAGTGTCACTTGTTCACTAGTAGAACCACCATTGGATTTAGAGAAGCTTTGGTTGGCTTCAAACTTAATAGTGAGTTTAGTTTCGCCAACAAGAGGCCACTTAAACGTATTTTCTGTTTGAACGCTTTGCGAGAATCCATAGCTGTTCGTTTTCGACCAGTTTGTTGATTCGTCTACTTTCAGATCGACAACCACTTGTTGGGCGATATTACTGTTGTTTCTTGCGGTAGCGTAAACGGTCTTCACTAATTCACGGTCTGATTCGACAACATCACCATGCCAAAAGTTGTCATCGTTAACGGTGTAGGCAAAGTTGTCGACGGTGATTTTGGTTTTTTCACCACAACGATAACCGCTACAAGATCCATTGTTATTTCCTTGTATCACCCAACTGTCGCCAGAGCGCTTTATCGTCATGTCTTCGCCAACATACTGACTGTTATTACCGCCAACCCATGCGTAACCTAGGTTGTGGGCTAAATAGCTTAATGGGCGAACAAAGTCGTTACGGTTGTTCACTAATTCATACTGAACATCGATTTCGCTGCCTTCCTGAACCGATTTGGCGGAATAGTTAGGGATTTCAGATTGGTCGTTGTTTGGGTAACAGAACGTTGACCCACTGCTTGATTGCTTAATTTCGCCATGATAACCAGGCCCCATGATTACCCAGTTTCCTTTTAAGCCTGTGATCTGCCAAGTGCCCATACGAGCGACCAAAGCACTCTTCTGCTCTTCGGCTTCATAACGGTCTATAGGACGATAACCAGAGCGACATACATCTTCACCAAGTTGGTCAAACACGATTTGGTCTGGGTAAATCTTTGCGTTTACACCGGTTGATAGAACAGACAACACTGCGGTTGCTAAGAGATTTCTGTTTATTCGGATCATGAACAATTCCCTCATTTGTAATTTTTCTATTTTGATAATGTTTTTTGTGCCGTGCAGTTAACAAGACAAGTTCACTTTTTCATGTTGATAAATAGATAGATACTGAAAAGGGTTGAATTAATTTTCCACTTTAATTCAATGACTTGTAATGTTGATTTTGTTTTATTAATGAAATGCTATGCAACGTAAAGGAAATTATTTGATGGAGTTCAAGCTGTTTTTATGAAATGAGGAAATATTTTTTGATACTCGAACGTCAATATTTCTTGATGTTAGTGAGCAACTGACATTGAGGGTGCTATTTGAAGTGTTTAGGTCGACGAAAAGAATATATTAGTTATAGGATGAATAAATAAGATAACCAACCGTTTGTATGGGTAATATAGATGGTTATCCAATTTATTAAATATGAGAAAATGGTAGTTAATTTACTCCATCAATTTAGATTATCGTTTAGCTAGTAGTTGTGTTCGCCCTGTATTACATGTGCGGATTATGGCAAATAAATCGTTCGAACTTAAGATATCAACCTTGAGTGTTAATGGGTCATTGTTGATGAGTAGGTAGGGTGACAACAAGCTGTCATTCATTGTTTTACTTATTTTTTGTACGGAAACTAAGTCGATAGTGCCTGATATTGAAAAGAAAAGTGATTGAGAAGGACCTGCTTCTCCTTTAAAGCGAAGAACAATAGGGTCGGGCACGTTGTCATCTTGAACGGATATAAGGTGTAGAACCTTGTTATCACTTATTTTGGTGAGTCCATCGGTACGTAGTACATTTCCATCGAGTATGAGATCCACTACGCTATGTTGATAATGGCGCTCCTCTTGTGGTGGAGAGGAAGGGATACTCCATATACCAATGAATAACGTTAACGAGGAAAACAGAGCTATAAATGGCATCATAATTGGCCTCTTTCTAGGAATAACGCTATCTCTGCACTCGCTTGATCCAATTGCGTTGCGGTGTAAAAGATATTGACGGATTGACGCGTTGCTTTGTTGAGTATGGAGAGCTCAGAATAGTCAGGTTCATCGCTTATGTATGCTACACAATCACATTGATGTTTATAGAGAATAGCCTCCAGTTCTGGACTTAGGACCATCTCTGGATCCTGGAGAACTTGTATCTGACCGACCCATTGTTCACTGAGTCGGTTAACGGGGGTGAGATCACTGAGGGTCTCATCATTGATCTTAGCAAAAGCCAATAGCGCCGACGCCATCAGTAAACAAGCGGTTGTGAAGTAACACAGTCTGTTTTTGTATAAGCTGACTTGTTGCGCAGCAGGTAAACTCGATTTGGATTCAGGTTTATGGTCGCCTGGAATGGAGGAAGCAATGCTACTATGGTCGAGTGGAATTTGGTCGCTCACTGGATTGAAAAGAATAGTGGCTTCGCTTTGTGGCTGCGAGTCGATAAACACACACTCATCAATAAGGCGGTAACCGACCTTCGGCACCGTGACGATGGGGGTTTCTCTGATGCCAAGCTTAACGAACCCTTGGCGAAGTAAGCTGATACACTTTGCAAGTGATGTATCCCCTATGAACTCGCTTCCCCATGCGAAGCTAATAATATCCTGTTTACTTACAATCTCGGGCGAATTTTTAAGTAATAACTCTAAAACACAAGTCTCACGATATCCTATTTTAATAGAACGTTCGTCGTTATAAATACGGTTTTTAATAGGGTCGAATCTGATCATATAGCCAACGTTTTATTTTTATTATAATTCTCTCAACAGTGTAGATGACTATAAACGGACTAATATATGAATTAAAGTCACATATTTTATTGGTGTGTGTTTTTGAGCGGTTAAAACAAAAGTGCAGTTTATTCGTTTTTGACAAAAATACTGACACTTAGTCACAATTTTTTAAAAGTAAGCAATGTCTAATTAAGAGTTTATTTTATTAGTGAGTTTTATATTAGTGGATTTTTATTAATCTTTGTCTAATATTTAATTGGAACCGTACCCGAATAAATATTGTATTTATTTATGGATATTCGGTAGTCATAACTTAGTCAGTTTAACTTTCGAGTGAATATAAAAAAGCCCGCACTTGAAGTGAGTGCGGGCTTTGTGTTCAATCAATTTAGGTTATACTCTAACTGCTTCGCTATCATTTGAAGAAGTTAGAGGCTTGAAGAAGAGCTTCGTTTCTTCGACAACAACATGGCGTAGTAAAATAAGTCCGATTAGGTTCGGAATTGCCATTAGGCCATTCACGATATCTGCCATTATCCAGATCATGTCGAGCTTTAAGAATGCCCCAGAAGCCACCAACGCGATGAAGATTATCTTGTAAGGTAGAACGGCTTTAGTACCCAACAAAAATACAACGCAGCGCTCACCGTAGTAGTTCCAACCTAAAATTGTTGTAAACGCAAAGAAGATTAAGCCAACAGAAACCAGCATTGGGCCAAGGGTGTCTGCGTTCAAACCTACAGCGAATGCATGAGTGGTCATTGCAGCACCAGAGAGATCAGTCTGCCAAGCGCCAGTTAAGATCAGTGCTAAACCTGTCATTGTACAGATGATGATGGTGTCAAAGAAGGTACCCGTCATAGAGACAAGTCCTTGCTTCACGCATGAATTTGTTTTTGCCGCAGCCGCAGCCATTGGCGCACTACCCAAGCCAGATTCATTAGAGAACACACCACGAGCAATACCTGATTGGATGGCAAGCATGATGCTCGCACCAAAGAAACCTCCTGTTGCTGCTGTGTTAGTAAACGCAGAGGTAACAACAAGGGTAATGGCATTCAGTAGTTGATCTGCATTTGAAATCAGAACGCTTAAACACGCGACGACGTACATAACCGCCATAGTAGGGACAACTTTCCCTGCCACTTTAGCGATAGATTGGATACCACCAAGGGTTACAACTGCCACCAATATCGTAAGAACAACCGCAGACATCTCACGCGAAGCGCCAAATGAGATGTGAGTTGCGTCTAAGATTGCGTTGACTTGTGGGAAGGTACCAATACCGAAGCAGGCAACACCCAAAGCGAACACAGCGAACATCACCGCTAAGACTCTTGAGCCGACACCGTATTGAAGGTAGTACATTGGGCCGCCAACCATTTCACCATTACTATCGGTTCTGCGGTATTTAACGGCAAGTAGACATTCTGCATATTTAGTCGCCATACCAAATACAGCAGCAAGCCACATCCAGAATAGGGCACCAGGGCCACCAATCTTAATTGCGGTCGCTACACCAACGATGTTACCTGTACCAATGGTCGCTGAAAGCGCAGTACACAAAGCGGCGAAACTTGATACATCACCCGTACCCGATTTGTCTTTGCTGAACACCATTTTTAGTGCCGTTGGGAGGTGTCTAAACTGGAGCAAGCCTAAGCGAAAAGTAAAGTAGATACCTGTCCCCACTAGCAGAATAAGCAGTGGTGGTCCCCAAACGAATTGGTTGATGGTTTGTAGTGTAGCTTGTAGGTGGTTCATAGATTCCCCTTAATAAATTAAAAATTTAAGGAGAAGAGGGAAGGCAGCGCAGATCACAGGGATCGATAGCACCACTTAATACATACGGATTTCTAGATAGAATTCTATTGTTAATTAAGGTTTGTTGCTTTCCACTCCTCTGTCCTTTTGCCTGAGAGTTTCACTTAGCGAATCACTTATAGATAAGTTACGGGCACTAAGCTTGCTCCTTCGGCGGCCGCTTTCTACAACAAAGTAGTACGGCTCTCTCCAGAGGTTCCTCCAACGACAGTCCTCACTTTTCTGGGGTTAACCAGCATAAAGCACCTGAAAGATTTACTTCTTCGGCGGGTCAATCTAACTAAATGTTAAAGTTTAGTTAAAAACCACTCTCCTGCAGTCTTCATTGGAACAATTACCTAAATAATCAGGTAATCTGTAGGCGTATCCTAGATCATATAAAATGTGATGTCAGCTACAAAATATCTGTTTGCACAAATGTTGTTCAACTAAATGATCAAACAACGTGACTCTGACGTAACTTGCTTATTTAAATGGTATAAAATAGAGAAACAAGGAGGAGTTATGACTCGACTAATAGCGATTGTTTTTTTATTAGCTTTGGCATTTGTACTGTTTCGTTATCGGACTAACGAAAAGGTGCAAAAAGGGGTAGTGATAGTTATCGTTAGCAGCTTCCTTTTGTATACAGCCAGCTTGATGATTTCGGAGTTAACTCGTTAGGCGCGGTGGTTTCTACTGCGTTTTTAAATGAGCGGTGTTCAAACGACAGCGAGCGAGTGGACATGAACTTAGGTGATGTATTCAAGGCTTAGGTGATAGGTTTAACTGAATCTTGAACATCAGTGACCGCGTAATGTTAAACATATTTTGGGAGTACCCGCTAGTGAACCAGCAATCTGGACAAAGCGAACAAGATG
The DNA here is from genome assembly GCF_000972265.1 of Vibrio sp. ECSMB14106. Taxonomy (NCBI): domain Bacteria; kingdom Pseudomonadati; phylum Pseudomonadota; class Gammaproteobacteria; order Vibrionales; family Vibrionaceae; genus Vibrio; species Vibrio sp. ECSMB14106. The sequence continues at coordinate 85,220 of NZ_LAUM01000002.1, forward strand.
AAGTGGTTGTTATTGAAGAACGTGATAAGCGCAGTCAGCTTTATATCGGCATTGCTGCGGTTATAGGTTTAGCGCTAGGTGGCTTAATCGGTTCTACTGTGACGGCTTCGAAGTGGGAATCCACTTATCAGGTACTTGAAACCCGATATCAAGAATTGCGCGACAGTAAAACGGAATTGATGACGTCAGTGGAAGCGAAGGTGGCAAAAGTCGATACCGAGGTCGATGCAAAAGTAGAAGCCGCGCTAGTCAAACAGGCTGAAGAGCATCAAAAAGAGGTCCAAGACTTAGCGAAACAATCTGCAGTTTTAGAGAAAGCGAACTACTCGCTAGAACAACAGTTAAACGAACAAAAGCAAACGCTAGACAAAACTAAACAGGACAACCTGAAGCTAAACCGTCAGGCGGATATGCAGTCGACTTTGTTTGAACGCTCTCGTGAATTGTTCCGTAAAGAATTACAAATTTCTCAAGAACTTGAAAAGCTTGAGAAAGAAAGAGATGAACTTGAACAGAAACTTGGCTCTTTAAAAAAGGCGTGTGACGTGTTTTTAGATGGCACATCATGGGATTCAAAATCAAATGCTTGTGAGAAACAAGATAACGCTAACTCTCGATTGAGTGATATCAGACAAATGATTCAAGTTCACACTATGGACCTCAAACAAATCAAAACATTAACTGAAGAGATGGGTCTATAAGCCGTAGGCTTTACCAACCTAACGTTAGTTTTGTAGTAAATATTGAAACGCCCACATCACACACGTGATGTGGGCGTTTTGCGTTTTCTCGGGAGCATAGCTCCAGTGCTTTGTCATTATTGATTATTTGCGTGTTTTCATTGTTTGCTTAGATATTTGTGAATAGATACGTATATCCACAATGATATGTTACTTATTGTCTATTAAATGACTTTGCATACATATTTTCAGCTCAGAGTCGCTGCATAATAGTGTTGTTCAGGATGAACACGAAGTCGATTGCTCGCTCGTATTTGGCTGCTTTGACGACAAGGGATGGGGTGATGCCAGAGTATCTTTGTGAGAACTGCACCATAGCTTATTGTTTCGATGATTGTTGTTCGCCATTAGCGCAAAAAGAGATGATCGAAGTAGAAGAGTTGATTCGTCGTGTCGACGTTGAACACGATAGTGAAAAGGGCGAAAAGAGTGAGCAGGGCATTGAGGATAGTTACTCGCCTAATCATTCAGACATAAAAAATCCCCACAAGCCAAGCTAGTAGGGATTTTGGATAAGTTGCAGTCCTGTTTACGCTTTCTCAAGCAAAGGGTCTTACAAAAATTTTTAGAACAGTTTCGTTTTTAGAGCTGTATCGTTTCTTAGAGTCCAGTTAGCTACTAGAGCAACCTCATTCCACTAAACATTATTTCTCATACGTTTTGATTTCGCCTGATTTCACACGAGCAACAAACGATTGCAGTTCTTTCTTCACAACTGGCATCAAGAAGTACAGACCAAGAATGTTGAAGATAGACATCGCAAAGATAGCCGCATCAGAGAAGTCGATTACCGCACCAAATTGAATCGTGGCACCAATAACAACAAACACACAGAACATCACTTTGAAAATCAGCTCCGTTGTTTTGCCTTCACCAAATAGGTAAGTCCAAGCTTTAAGACCGTAGTACGACCAAGAGATCATGGTAGAAAATGCAAACATGATTACCGCGAGAGCGAGTGTATATTTGAATACTTCTGCCGTTTCAGTAAACGATGCTGCAGTCAGCGTTACACCCGTTAAACCAGAACCATCGAACGGACCTACGTTTAAGCCAGCGATAGTGATAACCAATGCAGTCATTGTACAAATGATTACTGTATCAACGAACGGTTCTAATAGGGATACTAGACCTTCGGTGATTGGCTCTTTTGTTTTTACTGCTGAGTGAGCGATAGCTGCTGAACCTACACCTGCTTCGTTCGAGAACGTTGCACGTTTCAAGCCTTGAATTAACGCACCAATGAATCCACCAACAACACCTTCACCAGTAAATGCACCTGTAAAGATTGCGCTGAACGCAGGGCCAACTTGATCAAGGTTAGAACCGATAACAATCAGAGCCATACCGATATACAGAGCAGCCATCCAAGGAACAACTTTTTCCGTAACCGATGCGATAGAAGGCATACCACCAACAATCACAGAGAAAACTAAAGAGGCAAGTACAAGGCCAGTGATCACACCGTATTCACTTGGTACATCAAATGCGTAAGTTAACATGGCGTGTGCTTGGTTAGCTTGGAACATGTTACCGCCGCCCAATGAGCCCAAAATACACATTAATGCGAAACCAATAGCGAGCGCTTTACCTAGTCCGCCTAAACCTCTTTCACCAAGACCTTGGCTTAGGTAGTACATTGGACCACCCGAAACAACGCCTGAAGGTAGGATAGTTCGGTATTTCACACCTAAGGTACACTCACAGAACTTAGAAGCCATACCCAGAAGGCCACACAAGATCATCCAGAATGTCGCGCCAGGACCACCAATCGCGAGTGCAGCACCCACACCGGCAATATTACCAAGCCCAACAGTACCAGAAAGCGCAGTTGTTAACGCTTGAAAGTGAGAAACTTCCCCTTCGTGTTTAGAGTTAGGATCGGTGTACTTGCCTTTGATAATATCTATTGCCATCCCTACACGTTTAAATTGAACAAAGCCAAAGTAAACAGTAAAGATGATCGCAGCGAGCAGTAGCCAGCCTACAATAATTGGGAAGCTTGCTTCACCTACCGGTACGCTTTTAAATATTAGTCCAACGAACCAACCTGTGTATTCGTTGAAAAATCCATCAACATTTTGACTTAAGTTGCTGATAGCTTGGTTAAATGATCCTTCTTCTGCAAATGCACTGGAACTAAACAATAATATAAACCCAAAAAATAATTCACGTATGTTTTTCATGGTTTTCCCTGTCTTTTTAATAAATTATGTTTGTTGCTGTTGTGTTTGTTTTCTATTTGATTTGTATATCTCAGTGGTTTATCTACTTCATTTGACGGCAACATAAACGGCTGTAGCTAGGTCGAAAAACGAAATAAATATAAGTACTGATCTTGCTTTATATGGATATCCTTTTGGTATGTGCACCAATAAGACTATGGTATTCGGCCTACCAAGCCCTATTGATAATCCTATACATAAAAATAATGACAACAAAGAAATTTTTACAATAAATTTACAACTGTTCGGGTTTTGTCATCATTTTGGAATAAGTCGGTGCTTTTTAGGCTGAGAAAAGTATATGCAGTAGTTGTTTTAGGGGCGGGTGAAGGAGAATTCAGAGTGATGGGTTGTAGGGACATAGAGGGAACGTAGGGGAGTTCGAGTACTCGATATGTTTTCGAGGTGTTTAAACATTCGAAGGCTGAAGGTGTATTCGGATCTGAGGATATTAAAAAAGCCCTTTATCAGAGCTTTTTTGATGAGCGGAAAGCATGAGTACTTTCCGCTAGAACATAAAACTAAACGGCTCGATGACTATTGCTGTTGCCAACCGTGCTTTTGCTGGATTTGTGGTAGAGTTTAAGTGCCAGCAACCAACCCCATAGAACAACTTGTCCCCATAACAGCGTCCATTGAGGTGCTACTTCTTGCCATGAAGCGCCCATCTGATTAAGAGCCAAGAAACCTTGAATCGCCGGTGTACTTGGGAATAGCTGTGATAACAGTACTAACCACTGAGGCATCATTTCAACAGGCCAGATAAATCCAGAGGAGAAGATAAGTGGCATCGAACTGATCAACACCACGACAGTGACTAACTCTCTTCTTGGCACTAGCTCACCAATAAAAATTCCGATCAAACAGCTTGCCAGTAAGAAAGGCAGCAGCAGAGTTAGAATTTGAGTCATAGAGGCGAGCAAGTTAATCCCATACATCGAGAAACTGGCTCCGAAGTAGTACATGGACAACAAGTAATAAACGCCGACTAAGGTACAACAACGAGCAAGGATCAGCTTAGCTGGTGGCATTTTACTCCAATAACCAAATGTCGATTGAGCGTTTTGTGTTGCGCCAACTAAACCAGAAGCCATAGCTAAGGTTTGTTGTAGGATCAACACAAAGACCGCAGGAACAACATAATCGATGTATCCCATGCGACTATTGAAGGTTGGCTTTAGGTTTAAGCTAAATGCACTGTAACTTTTGGCTGCCGATTCTAAAGGCACACCTTCGACTAACAAATGACTGACCTTAACTTGTGCAGCTAACGTGCCTCCGGCTTTGGCTAACCCCTCAACAATGGTTCCGTATACCAAGAAGTAAGATGCATCGCCTGCATAAGAGAGCGTAGGGCTATTTCCAAGAAGTAGATCTTTATAGAAATCTTCTGGGATGACGATGAACCCGCCAATCTCTTGGTTCAGCACGGCTTGTTTCGCATCTTCGATGGTGGAATCTCGACGAACCAAATCGATTTGAGAGGTCGCATCGACCATTCTTTCTAACTGGTAGCTGCTTTTGCTCTTATCCAAGTTCACCACCGACGCTTTCAATTGTTGAGGTACTTGATTAGCGTAAGGCAACGGATACAAAAAGGAATAGAAGACCACACCACCGAACACGGTGAGCAATACAACAGGGTTGCGAAGTACCGCTAAGAGTTCTTGCTTGAGCAGTTGAGTAAAGCTCATCGTTTTACTCCTTGTTGTGCTGATGCTTCTGGTTTCTCTTGCAGTGTTGCTTGTGTTGACGGCGTCGCTTTTGCAGATAGAGCAGCTTGGGCTGTTAGATCCGTTTGTGCAGACAGAGCCGATTGAGCCAAGTGTTTCTTAATTAACAACATCACCACGAAAGCAGGAACCGCGTACCACAACATGGAAGAGAGGCTGATCAGCGACTGTGCTGCGCTCACGCCATAGCTAGACTGTCCTGTTTGTACTTCGATGTAATGACTCACAGGCAATAAGCTTCTCCAAATTTGAGCTACCGTGTTCATGTCTGTCACCGGAAAGGTAATCCCCATGAATGCAAAACTTGGTGCCGTAAATGCGCCAGCGAAACTCATTGCCCTTGCAGGATCAAGTGTTAAGAAGAAAAACAAACAACCCATGATGATACAACTAATCACAGTAAGCAGTTGGGCGATGGTCAATGCCACAAAGCTGCCGTTAAATGGCCAGTCTAAGAGCACATAGAACCAAAAGCTAAACGCGATACCAAACATCAAAAACAAGACAAGGTAGGGCGTTAATGTTGATGCAAGTGACTTCACAGGGGCGCTGGATAACCAAGCGTGAAGCCCACAAGCTCTAACGTTCGCCGTCAAAACCAATATCGTGCCCACCACAATCATGATCTGCCATAGTGCAGGAATAACCGCAGACACCAAGAACTGAGCATAACTGCTGTTCTTGTTGAACAGTGGCGTGATCTGGCTTTGCACTGTTACTGCTTGGCCTAATGCGGATTGCACTGTGGTATCACCATGCGAAAGTTGTTTCACCACTTCGAGTTGCGCGTTAAATGTGCCTTGAACCTGCAGCAGAGCCGAGTTAACCAGTTTGCCGATCAAAATAAATTGGCTGTTGTAGAACACCGATACTTGCGGGTTTAACCCTAAGTAAATATCTCGGTCAAAGTGTCTAGGGATGACAACATAGCCATAGATATCGCGTTTGATCATCGCCTTAGCTGCTTCGCTCACTGAGCTGTATTTCTGACTCACTTGCAGCGTCGGGGAGGCATCAACTAAGCGCGTGAACTGTTGCGAAATTTGACTATGTTCAAGATCAACCACCGCAACGGGTAAGTCACGAGCGATGCCTTGTGAGAAAATTAGCCAAATGCTGGCAGCAAGAAGCAAAGGTATCCACGTTAGGCACGACAACAACCACTTGTCTTTGCTGACTATCGCCCACTGCCTAAGTAATATACTCGTCACTTTATGGTGATCTGATGAGTGAGAGTTAGCAGACATACGCCACCTAAAGCTCAACCACAAGGCTCATGCCCATACGCAGTGTTTCGTCGGTGTCGACAGGGCGTGCTTCTACTTCGAATGTACGTAAGTCAAAGCCTTGCGCTGCATCGGTTGAGCGCCAAGTCGCGAAATCACCCATGACGGCAATATGAGTCACTTTAAAGGTTAGTGATTTATCTAGAGCAGGAAGGTAGGCTTCAAATTGAGTGCCTTTCTCAAAGTGCTTCAACATGTCTTCACGAACATTGAACACAGCCCAGGCGTCTTGAGTATCGATAACGGTGACAACGGGGAAACCTTGTGGCGCTAATTCACCACTGCTCAATAGTACTTGGGCCACTTCACCACTAAACCAGCTGTGGATCTGTGTGTCTTTCGCGTAAGCCTCAACTTCCGCTACCGCACCTGCCGCCATTAACGCTTTTTGAGCGGCTGCCACTTTGGTTTCGTCGCGAGCACCTTCTTGCGCCAATTGGTACATTTGGAAAGCGGCACTTTCGGTGTACTTCGCCGCTTGCCACTGTGTTTTGGCTTCATCACGCTTCTGCTCGGCAACCACACCATCGTTGTAAAGATTATTCACTCGTTGGTAGGTTTTGTTCATTAGGTTTGCAGCAGCTTTGGCTTTCAACCATTGGTCTTTCGCAGCTTGGATTTGTTGGCTACGCGCACCATTCTCGGCTTCTTTAGCCAATGCACCTGCCGCTTTCTGTCCCGCTTTTGCTTGTTCTAATTTTGCATCAATTTCTGGGCTAAGAAGAGAGAAGATCAATTCTCCTTTTTCCACTGAATCGCCCTTGCGTACAAAGACTTGGTCTATTCGGCCGGGCACTTTAGAAGAGATACTGTATTGCTGTGCATCGATTTGTCCTTGAAGCTTAACGGGTTGAGGCTGATACGCTTGGTAAAAACTGTATCCGACCCAGCCAATAATTCCGATACCAACTAAAGATAGAAGAAGGGGCTTAATAGGTTTCATGAATTATCCTTTTGACTGGCTATCGGTGTCTGTTTTTGAATCGAAATCAGACGAAAAAGAAGAAGTTGAGTAACTCGAGTAAGCGTTCATTTCGCTGGTTAGCGCCAAAAGCTTGTTGAGAGAAATGAGGTATTTAAATCGCGCAGCAGATTGCTGGGTTTTAATGCTCGCAAGATAGAGTTCAGCATCAACAACCTCTAACGAATTAGAGAGCCCTTGAGTGAAGGCTTTTTTACGTAGGGATAGGTTCTCTTGAGCCAATGAAAGGCTGGAATTCAGTCCTTGAACCTCTTCAATTGCTTGGTTTGCTTCGAGGTAAGTCTTTTGAACCAACACGGTTAAGTCTTGCTTAGCTTGTGACTTCAGGAATTGGACCTGAGAAACAGCGCTGTGAGCAGCGGCTACTTTGTCTGAGCGCCCTGAGGTATCCAGTAACGGAACGTTTACCCCAATGCCAACTAACCAATCAGGCTTCATTTCGCTGGCTAGAGAGTCATCCTCATACAAGCTGTAATCACCGTAAAGGTACACATCAGGGTAGTATTTACCTTTCTCCGCTTTAATTAAGCTACTTGCTTGTTTCTCTTTCGCATCAAGGATTTTAAGGCCGGGGTAGGTCATTAGTGTTTGATCAATGAACACATCCATATGAGGTAGGTTCTTGTTGATAAACAGTTGCTCTGAAGGTTCGACGCGTTGACTTTGGCCAAGAATTTGAGTCAGTGCTAGCTGAGCAATCTTAAGATCATTCTCAGCCTTGGTGCGTTCAACGACCGCTTTATCTAAAGAAGCATCCGCTTGTAGACGTTCTACTCGTGCAATTTGCCCTTGTTGTTCCATCTTGATAGCGAAATCTCGGTGCTGAGTTAAGCCTGCTTCTACGGCTTGACGCGTTTTCACTACATCTTCCGCTAAGATCACTGAGAAGTAGTATTTGCTTAGGTCTTCGTATCGCGCCTGCTTTTCCATCAACAGTTGACTTTGCGCTTCTTCGCTTTTACCTTCGGCTGCATTTTGTGCGGCGGTAATCCGTCCGCCCGTAAAAATAGGCCAAATAGCGCGAATCGAAGAGCTAAAGATGTCTTGTTCGGTGATGGTTGAGGTGATACCGCCCAGCGTATTTACAATTTGAGGGGGAATGGGAAAGCCAATTGAAGGAACTCCACTTAAACTATCCGAAAACTGTTCACCATTAATCGTCACATCACTATCAAGGTGCGTGTAGTTAGCCCCTAAGGTAATAGATGGAAGATTGAGGCTACTCGTTGAGTTCTGAAGGTGTTGATAACGTTCAACGTTGGCTTGTTGAGCCGCAAGTGAGTTATTGTTTTCTTGTAATATTTGCCACGCTTCAGAAAAAGTGAGCGAAGCTGCATAGCCTGGTGAAGCCATAGTGCTGAGAAGCATACTGGCGATCGCAAGGTATCGGAATTTTGGTTTGGTCATCTGTAATTAAATACCAATTAGAGTATTAACTCTAATGTTAGCAGGGCGATAGTTATTTGTCTTGAATAGATTGTATCTGTGAATAGATTGTCTCACACCAACAGAAGTCTCATAACTCGTCAATCAAGTGTAATAAGATAGAGTGATGAAGATGTCAAAGATAAATAACACTTAAAAAGCACGCCGAAGCGTGCACTCTAAGTTCTGTAAATAGTTGTCTTTACAGCATTAAGTGGTCTATTTAAAGCTTGGACAATGGTGATCGGCTCGCCATACCAATTGCTTTGACCCTTGCATTGTTTGTAATAAATCTTTGCCTGACATTTGCGGAAATGCTAACAATACCTTGAGATCGCGTGGGGATGCATCGTCTTTCTCATAGGCTCTTACATGAGTGAAAGTAGATTGTAAGTGTTTGAATAGCATAGTCTTAGTTAGACAAATTCCAAAATTATCGCGTTTCATTGCCTGGTTTCCTTTTCAACAATGTTTGTACGTTATGTTTTTTATCCCGTTGTCATTGGGCATCACCACTGGCTTACATGCCCTTATTATTAGTGTTTTTTCGTCGTTAACTGAGTCTAGCTGATGTTCCACTAGCACCTCTGAGTTTTCATTCCTGTCTACTGTTTAAGTAGAGGCAAACAAATAGGGTTGGAGACATCACTCATTTTTTTAACTTTCTCAACAGCAAAATTACAAGTTTCTTACTGTACGACACGTCTAGCGGGTCAATGATTGTTGCCTTTCTGTTAATCCAAATTGCGACCTAGATAGCTGTCTTAAAATGGAGACTTACAGTTTAACAACAATAAATTTCTTCATATGCAACTATTGTAATTGTATTTATTTTAAACAACCTAAAAACACCTAAAAGCTAAGTGATCTAGCTCAATGTTTACTCGTTTATTTATTTTTTGAGTCAATCAGCTCTGAAATTGAACAATAGCCTAAGTGACATAACGTAAGGGATTACTAATTAAGAGCCAACCCAATTATTTAGTTGAGTAACAGTCACAAATTCGTATAAGTACAAAGGCTATCGAATTAACTTGGTGTTAACATCAATGGCTAAGTATTAGGGACGTTCTATATGAAATGGAGTAGCATCAGCTTCAGAAAAAGGTTGCTGATTATCATGACGGTCACTGGGCTCGTTGAACTTTTGATACTGTCTGCTGCAGGTTTTTATTATATCAAGCAATCTCAAGAGCAAGAGATGGGGTTGAAAGCATTAGGTGTTGCTGAATTTCTATCCGAATCGCCACTTGTCACCAGTATTATTCAAGAAAATGGAACGTTGGATGCTAATGGTGTTCCCTACGTTCTGTCTGAAGAAACCCAAGTTAAATTTCGTAACCTTACTCAGCTGATTGGCGCGGCGTTTATCGTTGTGGGAGATGATAAAGGTATCCGCTTGATCCACCCTTATGATGACAGGCTCGGTAAACCAATGCGTGGTGGCGATAACCAAAAAGCGTTGGTATTGGGTGAGTCTTATGTGTCGACGGCTAAAGGTTCACTCGGTTTTTCTGTACGTGGTAAATCTGCAGTCAAAGATGCTCAAGGCAATGTCATTGGCGTGGTTTCTGTAGGTTATTTATTGGATTCATTGCAAGACAGGATTGAGCCTTATTTAGCCTTTTTGATCGTGATGGCTTTGTTGGTGGTTGCGGTCAACGCTTTGATTTCAAGTTATGTCTCTCGCCGTTTTCAGCGCGCTATTTTAGGCTTTGAGCCTGAAGAGATAGGCCGATTGTATGTTGAGTTAGATGTAACCATGAGTACCGTGAAAGAGGGCATTCTGAGTATCGATAAGCACGGCATTTTGCGTTCTATTAATAAAAGTGCCTGCGATATTTTGTCGATAGACAGGGATAAATCCCTTAATCAGCGCCTTGCCGATGTATTGGCTGGCAGTGATTTGGAGAAACTTTTATCAACGGGAGAAATTGACCACGATGTTGAATTATACCTGAATAACAAACGAATTATTGCTAACCGTAGCCCAATTACTGTGGCCGGTGAAGTGGTCGGTGCGGTGTCCAGTTTCCGATTACGAGATGAGATTAATGATTTAACTGATCAGCTTTCTCAAACTAAAGAGTATGCGGATTTGCTACGTTCGCAAACGCACGAACACCAAAATAAGTTAAACACTATCAGTGGCCTAATTCAGATGGGCGAGTTGGATTCAGTACAGCAACTGATTGGCCAAGAAACCGCACACTACCAAAGCTTGATCGAGTTCTTGCGTGAAACCGTTAAAGACCCGCTTATTGCAGGTATGCTCTTAGGGAAAACGGAGCGCGCGAGGGAAATTGGTTTAGAGCTCAAAGTCGAAGAAGGCTCAAGGCTTGAAGCGCTGCCTAGTTGGCTGAACGCGGATGACGTTGTCACAATTCTAGGCAACCTGATTGATAATGCCTTTGATGCCACTATGACGGCTATTAAGCAAGAGGCTCAAATTGCTCCAGCGCGTCGGGTTATTGAAGTTTCAATCAGTGATTTTGGTAATGAAATTATCATAGAAGTAGAAGACAAAGGGTGTGGTTTACCGAAAGACTTGGAGACCAAAGCACTCACCGAAAAAGGCGTCTCGAGTAAAGCGAAGCAAAATCGCGGTGTTGGTTTGTATCTGATAAAGCAACTGACAGATCGATATCAAGGTCAGCTTGAAATGGTCGACAACCACGACTTTGGCACACGAATGACGGTTTATTTGCCAAAAGATGAACAATAATAATTAAGCGCGAAGCGATCTTGTGAAGATCATCGTGACGGAAAAAGCATGGTTAAAGGAAGAACATAAATGAGCGCAATCACGAGAGTCATGGTCATTGAAGATGATATTGCGATTGCAGAGCTACACCATCGTTATTTAGAACAGATGGGTGGCTTTGATGTGGTGGGGATTGCGACCACGCAGTCTGAAGCCTTAATGCAATTGGATATCTTAAAGCCGGATTTGGTTTTGTTGGATGTGTATCTCCCTGATGGGTGTGGATTGGATATTCTGAATCACGTAAGAGGAAGCAATCAAGGTTGTGACGTTATCTTGATTACTGCTGCTCGGGATGTGGATACTCTGCAACAGGCAATGCGCGGTGGAGTGGTAGATTATTTGTTGAAACCTGTGATGTTTCCTCGCTTAGAAGCGGCGCTGAAAAAGTATCAATCGCGACAGCAAGAGTTTGAAAGTGTATCGGATTTGAACCAAGGCTTGGTTGATAAGATGCTGCAAGCCAATGCGAAAGCGGGCTCAGGAAAGGTATCAACCTTACCCAAAGGAATTGATGGCGTAACGTTGGATAAGATCAGAGCGCTTTTTCAGCAAGTAAGCGCGACCAACATCACGGCGGACGAAGCGGGTGAACGTATTGGTGCAAGCCGAACCACAGCCAGACGCTACTTAGAGTTTTTGATCACGACGGGTGAGTTGGTTGCCGACTTAAACTATGGCACCGTCGGTCGCCCTGAGAGGTGCTATAATAGAGCGAAACGATAGGGCAAAATTAGAAGGTAGTACTCTTTACTTAAAGTCTTCCCTTCTACTTAAAGCTCCTCCTGCTTAAAAGATTCTCGTTTGCTTGAAGGTAGCGCTTAATTTAAACGTAGAATGCGAAATCAGTTGAGTAAAGCGCTGTTTGCTTTCTTCGGATATCCCGCAGTTAACTCCACCGACCAGATACCATTCTTTATTAACTACAATGTTCGTGAACGAGGAATTATCGTCACAACGGGCTTTACGAACTCAATAATCGCTTATATTCCGGACAAAGTGAGCCAATATTTAATCGATTGCCTTCACAGTGGTTGATGTAAATCAAATAGTCATAGACAATACTGTCCCGAATAGAGGTGATAGCTTTCACCCTCGTTTACCAAACGCATTCTCAAGTGTAATAGGCACTTGCTATTGATGTAATAGTTAAGACCTATTATCTATTTTTGTATGTCGCTGATACCTTTGGCGAATACTAAAAACCTTGTTTTTATAGGAAAGATGATGGTAATACCTGAAAACAGCAGCATCGTTATTTTTGGTGCGTCGGGAGATCTAACTTATCGTAAGTTAATTCCTGCTTTATACCACCTGTATGCTAGCAATCAACTTCCTGAATCCTTTGCGATTCTTGGAGTGAGCCGTACTGAGTACAGCGACGAGTCTTACCGTGAGAAGCTGAAGAAGTCTCTTCAGGAAATGGAAAAAACTGAACCAGAGACGCTAAATGCATTCATTGAGCATTTGCATTACCAGGCGATCAACACTTCAGATGTAGACGACTACGCTCGTTTAGCACAACGTCTAGATAATCTTGAGCAAGACTACCAATTCGAAAACCATAACACACTGTTCTATTTGGCAACGCCGCCAAGTTTATATGGTGTGATCCCAGCAAACCTTGCTGCGCATGGCCTGAACGATGAGAAGAACGGCTGGCGTCGTCTTATCATTGAGAAGCCATTTGGTTACGACCTAGCATCTGCTCAGGCGTTGGATGAAGAGATCCATCATCACTTCCAAGAACACCAGATCTACCGTATCGACCATTACCTTGGTAAAGAAACGGTACAAAACCTTCTAGTGCTTCGTTTCTCAAACGCGATGTTTGAACCACTGTGGAATCGTAATTTCATTGATTACGTTGAAATCACGGGTGCTGAGTTCCTAGGCGTTGAAGAACGTGGCGGATACTACGACAGCTCTGGGGCTGTGCGCGACATGTTCCAAAACCATCTGCTACAAGTACTAGCAATGGTAGGCATGGAGCCGCCAGCTCAAATCAATGCGGATTCTATTCGTGACGAAGTGGTTAAAGTCCTTCAGTGTCTAAAACCACTAGAAGAAGATGATCTGCGTAAAGACTTGGTCCTAGGTCAATACACAGCATCAGACGTTCGCGGCCAGCAATTGTTAGGTTATCGTGAAGAACCAGGTGTTGCGGATGACTCTCGTACTGAAACTTACATCGGCTTGAAAGCTCACATCAATAACTGGCGTTGGAATGGTGTTCCTTTCTACGTACGTACTGGTAAACGTTTACCTACACGTGTAACTGAAATCGTGATTCACTTTAAGAACACACCACATCCAGTATTTGGCCAAGATGCACCAGAGAACAAACTGATTATCCGTATCCAACCGGATGAAGGTATCCAGATGAGCTTTGGTTTGAAAGAACCTGGTGCAGGCTTTAAGGCAAAAGAAGTCAAGATGAACTTCTCTTACTCTGACTTGCCTGAAACTCAAATGCTAACGGCTTATGAGCGTCTGCTTCTTGATGCGTTAAACGGTGATGCAACTCTGTTTGCACGTACTGATGCGGTAGAAGCATGTTGGAAATACGTTCAACCAATCTTAGACTTCAAACAAGATCCTCAAGCACTGTTTGGCTATGCTTGTGGTACTTGGGGCCCACAGGAGGCGGATGAGCTTCTGCAACGTGATGGCCGAGCATGGCGTTTCCCATGCAAAAACTTAACAGACACGGATTACTGCGAATTATGATCAATCACAAGATCTTTGCAACGCCAGAATTGGTCGTTGAAAACCTAGCAAACGAAATGAAAGCTTACAGTGAACAGGGCAGACCTGTTCATATTTCATTGTCGGGCGGCAGCACGCCAAAAATGCTCTTTAAGCTGTTAGCTCAAGCACCATACGCAGAAGGTATTCAATGGAATAACCTTCATTTTTGGTGGGGCGATGAACGTTGCGTGGCACCAGATGACGCTGAAAGCAACTTCGGTGAAGCGAATGCGTTACTGTTTTCGAACGTGAACCTTCCGGCAGAGAATATCCACCGCATCCGTGGTGAAGATGAGCCTAACGCTGAAGCCGAGCGCTTTGCTAAAGAAATGGCTGATGTGATTCCTTGTGAAAACGGCACGCCTATTTTCGATTGGATTCTGTTAGGTGTTGGTGCCGATGGCCACACAGCTTCGCTATTTCCGGGTGTAACTGATTACCAAGACGAGAGACTCTCTCTATTAGCTTCTCATCCTGAGTCCGGTCAAATCCGAGTTTCTAAAACGGCAAAAGTTTTAGAAGCAGCAAAACGAATCAGTTTCCTAGTACTGGGTGCAGGTAAAGTTGAGATCGTTAAAGAAATTCATACAACTCCTGCTTCAGAATTGCCTTATCCGGCAGCGAAAATCCAGTCTAAAGCTGGCGAAACAGAGTGGTTCCTAGATTCAAGTGCAGCAAGTGCTATCGCATAAGTGCGAATAGCCGCAAGGAGATAAAATAATGAAAGGTGATATCGGTGTAATTGGCCTAGCAGTAATGGGTCAGAACCTTATCCTAAACATGAACGACCACGGCTTCAAAGTTGTGGCTCATAACCGTACTGCTGCTAAAGTAGACGAGTTCCTAGAAGGCCCAGCTAAAGGTACTAACATTGTTGGTGCTTACTCTCTAGAAGAGCTAGTTGAGAAGCTAGAAGCGCCACGTAAAGTGATGCTTATGGTTCGTGCTGGTGACGTTGTAGATACGTTCATCGACAAGCTTGTACCACTTCTAGACAAAGGCGACATCATCATTGATGGCGGTAACACTAACTTCCCAGACACTAACCGTCGTGTTGCTGCTCTTCGTGAGAAAGGCATCCACTTCATCGGTACTGGCGTTTCTGGTGGTGAAGAAGGTGCTCGTTTCGGTCCTTCTATCATGCCCGGCGGTTCTCCTGAAGCTTGGGAAGCGGTTAAGCCTATCTTCCAAGGTATTTCCGCGAAAACTGACGCGGGTGAGCCTTGTTGTGATTGGGTTGGTAACGACGGTGCTGGTCACTTCGTTAAGATGGTTCACAATGGCATCGAATACGGTGACATGCAGCTTATCACTGAAGCATACCAGTTCATGAAAGATGGCCTAGGTATGAACCACGACGAAATGCAGGCTGTATTTGCTGACTGGAACAAAACTGAACTAGACAGCTACCTAGTAGAAATCACTGCTGATATCCTTGGCTACAAAGATGAAGACGGTGAAGCGCTAGTTGAGAAGATCCTAGACACTGCTGGCCAAAAAGGCACAGGTAAATGGACAGGTATCAACGCACTAGACATGGGTATCCCACTGACTCTAATCACTGAGTCTGTATTCTCTCGTTGCCTGTCTGCACTTAAAGACCAACGTGTTGAAGCTGAGAAACTGTTCGGCAAGACGGTTGCTCCAGTTGAAGGTGACAAGCAAGAGTGGGTTGATGCAATTCGTCAGGCTCTACTGGCTTCTAAGATCATCTCTTACGCTCAAGGTTTCATGCTAATGCGTGAGGCGTCGAACGAAAACGGCTGGGATTTAAACTACGGTAACGTTGCACTTATGTGGCGTGGCGGTTGTATCATCCGTTCTGCATTCCTAGGCAACATTCGTGATGCTTACGAAGCGAACCCAGAGATCGCTTTCCTAGGTTCAGATGCATACTTCAAAGGTATCCTAGACAACTGCATGAGCGCTTGGCGTAAAGTTGCAGCTAAGTCTATGGAATCTGGCATCCCAATGCCATGTATGACTTCTGCACTAACGTTCCTAGATGGCTACACTACAGCCCGTCTTCCAGCGAACCTTCTACAAGCTCAACGTGACTACTTCGGTGCTCACACTTACGAGCGTACTGACCGTCCACGTGGTGAATTCTTCCACACAAACTGGACTGGTACAGGCGGCGATACTGCTTCTACAACTTACGACGTATAATCGTTAGTTAGATTCAGTTAAGAACAATATTGTTCTTATCAGCGATACAGAGAAAACAAAAGGATGCTAATCGGCATCCTTTTTTGTTGCTTGAGCATTTTTGTTAATTTGAATGGTGAGGTTTCGGAACCGAAGAGGACACCCGAGATGCAGGGCCGTTGATGATACCCCGAATGTTAAATGACCAATTCGAAATTAATTTTAAAGATAAATAGGATAACGAGCATGCTTTATGCCATCATAAAGGCATAAATAAGGGCAATGGATGTAATGCCCAAGTGATTGAGCTAGAAATGGTCAGTGATGACGGTGTTCTAGAGTAAATTCAAGGCCTTTAGTTGCCTTGAAAAAGGTAATGTTATGACTGAAGAAGAAAGAATCGAACTGCAACAAAATAACCCATTGCACGGCTTAAAGCTTGAAACCATGATCACTGAATTAGTCGATCATTATGGTTGGGAAATTTTAGATGCGGCAATGCGCATGAACTGCTTTAACACTAAACCAACGGTAGCAAGTGCTGTTAAATATTTAAAGAAGACAGAATGGGCTCGTGAGAAGGTAGAAAACTTTTACCTGTACCGTTTTAAGCGTATGCCTAAAGCGTCTGATATCGAATATCAGATGCCACCACGTTCACGTACGTTCCGTCACGGTTTAGAACCTCGTGAACCAATGGAGTTGACGGTTGAGTCTATTCAAGCGTCACAAGCTAAAGCCGCGTCTGCTTTCAAAGAGCGCCGAGGTGGCAACGGTCGTAACTTTCGCCGTTAGAGCGGACGTCGCTAGTTCGACGACGTGATGAGCACAGAATATATTAGGAGCCTAAGTGCTCCTTTTTTATGAGTTAAATTTGAAACCGTTGAAGATTACCGATCGCGTCTCTTCTTTTTATTCTTGCAAAGATCGGCGATATAAACGATCGCACTGATAATCAAAAATAGTGCTGACACGGAAAACAGAGCTGGCATATTTAAGATCCATGCGAATGTTGCTGTGAGAAAAGCGACAAAGCAGATGAGGCGACTTGATGACATGACATGACCGAGTTTAATGTTCATAACGTCTCCTATGAAGTATCACGTACCACATAAGAATTATCCCATTCTCAGTAAAATAAAGGCTAAAAAGAGTCTAAATTATTCTCAAATTTGCTAATTGGCAGACTCGCTTCACATATTATTGCGTGGTTGTTTTATGAGCTATAAAGTAGTGAAAGATAAACTCAGATGTCATTTTTACCGGTGACCTCTGTTTAGTCTATGTAATGTTTGAACCCCAATTAACTTGAATAAAAGAAATATGCGGTGATTAAAAAACTCGCGATGATTACTGTGTTACGAACATATTGTTGTGGGATACGGCGAGAGATTTTTGCTGAGTAATAGCCACCAACCAAGGTCCCCATCAAAACGGCCATGCCTGACGGCCAATCAATAGAGCCATTCACGATAAAAAATACGATCGCAGCGAGGGAAGCACACGCGGACACGAGCAGTTTGATGCCATTCATCACGTTGATATTGGTGTAACCAGCCAGCGCCAAGTAGCTCAATGTCACAATGCCCAAACCTGCATTAAAATAACCACCGTAGATACAAACAATCAAAAGCAATAAAGCGGAAAAGAATGCACCTGCGCTGGTGGCATGCTTATGTTTTGCTGTGGCTTGCTTTAACCATTTATTGAGCGTGCCGCCAAACGTGAATAGCAAAGCTGCAAACAGCAACAGCCAAGGAACGGATTGAGTGAACAGAGCTTCTGGTGTGTGAAGTAGCAAGAAAGCCCCGATACCACCGCCAATGACACATAAAGCAATGGTCAGTTTTAGCTGCTTGGTACCAGATTGAATTTCGTGGCGCAGAGCGTAGGCTCCGCTAATGTATCCGGCACACGAAGCAAAGGTATTAGTCGCGTTGGCTGCTATTGGTGGAACGCCAGCAAACAATAGAGCAGGGAAGGTGATAAAGCTGCCGCCACCCGCAATGGAGTTAAGCACACCGCCAATCACGCCTGACAAGAATAGAATCAACCAATCCATAGTTTAGAATCCAATACGTTAACTAATTGGTTACCTTACTTGAATTTGTTATGAATATCAGCGCCATGTGTGTTGTAAAGATAGGTTTGTGAGTTTGCTACCATCTTTAACCGCTGGTTTGAATTGAGGCTCTAATTGAAAAAAGGAGCCAATGGCTCCTTTCGTTGAGGTTTAGTTGATTCGGTAAAGCTTTACACTTCTACTGGTTTTGTTCTAAAGCTCTTGAACAGCTTAACTAGAATCGGACTAGCAAGAACCAATACAGCCAAGATAGTGAAGGTCATCGTAATAGGGCGTTCCCATAAGAAGTTCAGCTCACCATCGCTGATCATCAATGCACGTCTTAAGTTCTCTTCCATTAAGCCGCCCAATATGAAGCCTAACAGTAATGGTGCCAATGGGAAGTTGGCTAGCCTCAACGCTATCGCTGCCATCGCCACAATTAGCATCACAAACACATCCATCGTGTTGAATGACACCAAGTACACACCAGTGATTGAAAAGAAGATAATCATTGGCAGTAGAACCGTTCTAGGTACCGCTAGCAGTTTAGAAATATAAGGGATTAAAGGCAGGTTCAGAATAACCAATACAATGTTGCCAAAGTACATAGAGATAATCACCGACCAGAATACATCTGGGTGTTCAACGAACAGGCGAGGGCCCGGTTGGATGCCGTAAGCGATCAATGCACCTAGCATGATTGCAGTGGTACCAGATCCCGGAATACCTAGCGTCAGTAGCGGAACGAATGAGCCACTTGAAGCTGCGTTGTTTGCTGATTCAGGAGCAACAAGACCACGGATACTGCCTTTACCGAACTCTTTCTGCTTGTCTTTTGGCGCTAGACTACGCTCCATGCCGTAGCTTAAGAAAGCTGCGATAGTCGCGCCTGCGCCCGGTAGAATACCGGTAAAGAAACCGAGAATAGAAGAGCGGATCGAAACTGGCGCTACTTCTTTGAATTCTTCTTTGGTGACCTTCATGCTACCAATATCGGCCATCTTTTGGCTTTCTTCTGCGCTGGTGTCTTGCTCTGGTTTTAGAATACCCATCAAGGTTTCACCCAGTGCGAACGTTGCCATCGCTAATAATAGGAAGCTGAAGCCATCCATCAGATCCGTTAGGCCAAAAGTGAAACGTTCAACGCCAACGCCTTTGTCGATACCAACAGTTGATAGCATTAAACCAAGAATGGTCATCATCCACGCTTTGATTACCTGACCTGGGCCTGCAAACGCCGCTACAGCGGATAAGCCTAATAGCATCAATGCAAAGTAGTCTGAAGATTGGAAGCTCAATGACACGCTTGCTAGAGCCGGTGCGGCAATCAAAAGCATGATTGCTGAAAGCGTACCGCCTGTGAAAGAAGAGTAAGCTGCGAGTGCAAGAGCTTTACCCGCTTGGCCTTTTTGAGCCATCGGGTAGCCGTCAAACGCGGTTACTACCGTTGAAGAACAACCCGGAGCATTGATTAAGATGGATGATGTTGAACCACCAAATACCGCACCGTAGTAAACACCGGCCATCAAAATAAGACCAGAAGATGGGTCTAGGCCGTAAGTGATAGGGATCATCAGAGCAATGGCTGAGATTGGACCTAACCCCGGAAGCATCCCGATGAAGGTACCTACGAAACAGCCCACGATTACCATCATGATGTTCATTGGCATCACAGCGGTAGAAAGTCCTTGTAAAATTCCGTCTAACATAATGTTATCCCTACCAAAGAGTGAAGATTAAACCAGGCTCTAGGTAGATATCTAAGCCTTGAGTTAAAAGAAGAAAGAACGCGATAACGAAAGGAAACGACGCGCCAAACAAGATAGATTTACGACGCTCACCCAGTAGGTAAAAGCCTGCAAGTAAGAAGAAGCTGGTTGCTAAAACAAAGCCAAGATAAGTCAGCCCAACACCGTACAGTGCCATTAACACTAAGAAGCCAATCAGCAGTTTCCAGTTCAGCGGCGTTGTGTCACATGTGACTTTCTTATCCGGTTGTCCTGTTATTAGCAGGATCAACGAGAGGCCAATGCCGATAAACGTCAACAGGGTAGGTAAGGTTCTTGCTGTGAAGGGTTCGTACTCGTCACCGGGAAACAAAGGAATCAGCGTGGTTTGGTAGCCGTAGCACAAGCACGCCAGCATAAAGATCAAAGCTCCGAGACGATCGCCTGAAAGCAAAGATTCCTTACTGAAAAATTTGGTTGGTAAGTCCGACATATCCAACTCCATTTGGGGTGGTATAAAAAGTAAAAAAGCCGTACATGAGCGAGTCAATGAAATGTCTGGGATCACTAACCAAAGGTAAGCGAATTACGGTACTGGTTTATCAGCCACTTGCGTTTACAACGAATCGGCAAGCGTTAGTAATACGTCTACGAATAAACAAAGGAGTTTGAAGTTAACTCATGCACGGCGAAACAAGGAAAGAGTAAGAGGGCACATAAGCCCTCTATGGTTGTTGGTTATTTCAAGAAACCAAGCTCACGCATTAGGTCGCCCATCTGTTTTTCTTGATCTTCTAGGAAGGCGTAAAAATCTTTGTCAGCTTTGTAGTTGTCGATCCAACCGTTACGGTCACGAACCACTTGCCACTCATCGGTTTTGTACATTTTGCCAAGCGCTACATTCCACTCGTCGATCTTCGCTTGGCTTGTGCCAGGTGCCGCAAAGAAACCACGCCAGTTAGCGAATACGGTTTCGTTGCCGTACTCAGTCAGTGTTGGGATGTTAGGTGCAGCGTCAAGACGCTTTGGCGCCGTCACTGCCAATACTTTTACTTGGCCTGATTTAGACATTTCTAGCACTTCACCAAGGCCTGTCGAAAGCAGTTGTGTTTCGCCAGATAATAGAGCTGCCATTGCTTTACCACCTGCATCGTAAGCAATGTATCGCACTTTCTTCGCATCAAAACCTTCGCCTTTGAACGCTGCCGCAACCACAAGGTGGTCCATGCTGCCACGAGCTGAGCCACCAGCAATTTTCACTTTACGTGGGTTGCTTTCGAATTCTTTAACGACGTCTTCCCAAGTGTTGTACTTAGAATCCGCAGACGCGACGATTGCACCGTAATCGGCAATGGTTGCTGCTACAGGAGTTAGGTCACGGAAAGATTGTGGGAAGATCCCCGTTAGTGAACGAACAACGATAGGCGTTGAGTTCACCATTAGCGTGTCTTCTTGGCGTTGAGCCGTTTCGATTAGGTGAGCAATCGCTTTACCGCCACCACCACCAGAAAGGTTTTGGAAAGAGACATTTTCTACGATGTCTGATTTCACCAATACATCACCCGTACCACGAGCTGTCATATCCCAACCGCCACCAGCGCCGCCAGGGATTAGGAAGTGGATTTTTTCTACGTCAGCAGCAAAAGTGTTGAAAGAAAAGGTTGCTGCGATAATAGAAGCCGCAAGAGTAGGTTTCAGTGCCTTGAACATGGTTCACGTTCCTTATGTAGGGGATCTCTTCAATGGAGAGAAACTTATGTTTTATATATAGCTGCTAAACAAACGGGTAGGACATTGCTTAGCAGGTAAGGTTAAAGTTAACGATGTGTTAATGAATTGTCTGTAATGCGGCGATATTGAGGATAAAGAACATTGGGTGAATAAAGTTCATAAAGTTCACGACGGGGAGCTAATGTCTTTATTCGTTGAGAGACATAAGGCTTATCGTTGAACTCGATGACAGGTATAGGTTAAGTGGTGTTTGGCAACTTGGCTTAGCTAGTTGTCGACACATCGATTCCAAATGATTTTAGGGTAGATAAGGGTTTAGTGACTCTTACTCTGATTAAGTCGATAAATAACATATGGTTGAGTTGTTTTTGGTGTCCTTTGGGATAAGTTTTCATCGTCTATAAAAGATACTACCTTAGTCTAAATTGTCGACAATTAGCTTGATTGTCGACAATTTAATCGTGTATTTTATGTTCATGTTATGGAATTGTTGACAATTAAGGTTCAGCAATCAGAAGTGAGCAGCGTGAATATGAATACTGCGATAAAAGATCTCAGCTTAAATGCAAACACGAAGACACGTGTGAACGATAAAGAGAACACTAAATCAGAAAACCTCACTGAGTATCTCGTCGAGGCGATTGTTAACGGTGAATTACCACCGGGCAGTAAGATCTCGGAACCTGAACTGGCTAAACGATTTGAGGTAAGCCGAGGTCCACTACGTGAAGCGATAATGCGTGTTGAAGGGCTTGGCTTGATTGAACGCATTCCTCATGTCGGCGCACGAGTTATTACTTTTTCGGCAGAAAAACTGCTAGAGCTTTACGCGGTGCGAGAGGCTTTGGAAGGCATGGCTGCGCGACTCGCAGCGAGACATATCACACAAGAAGAACTGATCGGTCTTGAAGGCTTATTGTCGACACACTCTCAGCATATCGATGAAGTAGAAGGTTCTTCTTATTTCCACCAACACGGCGATTTTGACTTCCATTATCGAATCATTAAAGCCAGCCGCAACAGCAAACTCATTTCTCTACTGTGTGATGAGCTTTATCACTTATTACGCATGTATCGCTACCAATCGCCTAGAGCGCAGTCTCGACCAAAAGAGGCGCTTGATGAACATAAATATATCCTACAAGCCATCCGTAACCGTGATGAAGAGCTAGCAGAAATGCTGATGCGACGACATATATCAGGTAGTCGAATGCTTATCGAACAACAAATTCAATCCAAACATATGGATTAATAGGCTTACAAATAAACAATTAACAGGGAGCGTCATTATGAAGTTATCAGCGGGAGCAAAGTTCCGACAAGCTGTGCAAGACAACGACCCATTGCAGATCGTCGGCACGGTGAACCCGTATTGCGCGATGATGGCAAAGAACTTGGGGCATCAGGCGATCTATTTGTCTGGTGGAGGCATCGCCAATGCGTCTTACGGTTTGCCTGATTTGGGTATCACCACATTGAACGATGTGTTGGTCGATGTTGAACGTATTACTCACGCATGTGATCTGCCATTGCTGGTGGATATCGATACGGGTTTTGGTGGCGCATTTAATATTGCACGTACCATTCGAGCTATGGAAAAAGCGGGCGCAGCTGCGATTCACATGGAAGACCAAGTGGCTCAGAAACGCTGTGGTCATCGACCAAATAAAGCGATTGTGAGCCCACAAGAGATGGTTGACAGAGTAAAAGCCGCAACCGATGCGAGAACCGATGAGAGCTTTGTGATCATGGCTCGTACCGATGCACTGGCCGTGGAAGGCATAGACAGAGCGATTGAACGCGCGATTGCGTGTGTTGAAGCGGGTGCGGACATGATTTTCCCTGAAGCGATGAACCAACTCGACCAATACGTGAAGCTCTCGGCGGCGCTGAAATCAGCG
Organism: Vibrio sp. ECSMB14106; assembly: GCF_000972265.1. Taxonomy (NCBI): domain Bacteria; kingdom Pseudomonadati; phylum Pseudomonadota; class Gammaproteobacteria; order Vibrionales; family Vibrionaceae; genus Vibrio; species Vibrio sp. ECSMB14106. The sequence continues at coordinate 108,698 of NZ_LAUM01000002.1, forward strand.
ACGGGTAAGCACGTGCCTGTTCTCGCAAACATCACTGAATTCGGCCAAACACCACTTTACAACTGTAAAGAACTGGCGCAATCGAGTGTCGACATGGTGCTTTATCCACTCAGTGCATTCCGTGCGATGAACAAAGCGGCGGAGAATGTTTATAAACACTTGTTAGTTGAAGGCAATCAAGAAGCACTGCTGGATTCCATGCAAACTCGCAAAGAGCTTTACGAACATCTGAATTACCACGACTACGAGAACAAGCTTGATCAGTTGTTTTCAAGTGAAGGGTAAACCAGTTTCAATTAATCAAAAATCAACTTAATCCAATAACGTGAAATGGTTAGTCGCCATATCCAGTACCGATGATAAAGATCATCGGACACATAAACAGGTAGCACCAAAGAGTGCAGGCGGCTAACACAGAAAAGGAGTTCACCATGTCTGTATCTTTGAGTGATAAAGCAGCTATCGATAAGGCTTCAACAGAAAACCAACAACAAAGCGCAAAAACAGCAAGTGCACCCCTAAGCCCCCCTGCAATCGGTGGTGCTGGTCTACGTGGTCAAAGTGCGGGAACCACGGCGCTATGTACGGTAGGAAAATCAGGAACCGGCTTAACCTACCGTGGTTATGATATTACCGATCTTGCTAATCATGCTCAGTTCGAAGAAGTGGCGCATCTGCTACTAAGAGGTCATTTACCCAGTGAAAAAGAGCTAGACGATTACAAAACGTTGTTGATTGGTCTGCGCGGGTTGCCTCAACCTTTGAAAGCAGCACTAGAGCTTATTCCAGCAGACGCTCATCCTATGGATGTCATGAGAACGGGTTGTTCAATGCTAGGTAATTTAGAGCAAGAGACTGATTTTTCTGAACAACTGTCTGCGACCGAACGCATGCTTGCGCTTTTCCCTGCCATTATTTGTTATTGGTACCGCTTTAGCCATGATGGTGTGCGAATTGATACTGAAGATCAAAGTGAAGAGTGTTTAGGTGGCTACTTCCTGAAGATGCTAACGGATAAAGCGCCTAGTGAACTTCATAAGAAGGTGATGCACTGCTCGCTGACCCTTTACGCGGAACATGAGTTTAATGCTTCAACCTTTGCGGCTCGTGTGTGTGCATCAACGTTGTCGGATATTCACTCGTGTGTCACAGCAGCGATTGGTACGTTGCGAGGCCCTTTACATGGCGGTGCAAACGAAGCTGCGATGGAAATGATCCAAGATTGGCAAACCGCCGATGAAGCGGAAACGAACATCATGAATATGCTTGCTAACAAAGACAAGATCATGGGCTTCGGTCATGCCATTTATCGTGAAAGCGACCCACGAAATGCTCTAATCAAGCGTTGGTCAAAAGAGCTAGCTCAAGAGGTGGGAGATAAGCAGCTTTACGCGGTTTCTGAGCGTGTTGAAGCGGTAATGAAACGCGAGAAAGGACTGTTCTGTAATGCTGACTTCTTCCATGCGTCGGCTTATCACTTCATGGACATCCCAACTAAACTGTTTACGCCAATCTTTGTGATGAGCCGCCTCACAGGTTGGACGGCACACGTGTTCGAACAAAGAGAAAACAATCGCATCATTCGTCCAAGTGCAGACTACACAGGGCCAGAGCATCATGACTGGCTACCTATTCATCTACGTTAGTCCTCTATAACGAGCCGACTTATGTCTGAGGTGACTTCCGTCTTCATACGACAAGGCCTCAAGAAACAACGAATAGAATTTAACAGGTAATGGTGGATGTATGTCTGATGTAAAACTTGAAAGAAACCAAGAGGTTGATGAAAACAAGTATCGAAAGGTTTTACCGGGAACGGGTTTAGAATATTTCGACGCTTGCGAAGCGGTAGAAGCAATATCCCCGGGCGCTTATAAAACCTTGCCTTATACGTCGCGAGTTTTGGCAGAGCAATTAGTAAGACGCTGTGATCCTGAAACCCTTGAAGACAGCTTAAAGCAGATCATTGAACGCAAGAGCGACTTAGATTTTCCTTGGTATCCTGCGCGAGTGGTGTGTCATGACATTCTAGGTCAGACCGCTTTAGTTGATTTAGCTGGCTTACGCGATGCTATTGCCGACCAAGGCGGAGACCCTGCCAAGGTGAACCCAGTGGTCGAAACTCAACTGATTGTTGATCACTCTTTGGCAGTGGAACATGCCGGGTTTGATAACGAAGCATTTGATAAAAACCGCGCGATTGAAGAGCGCAGAAACGAAGACCGTTTTCACTTTATCGAATGGTGTAAAACCGCGTTTAAGAACGTGAGTGTGATCCCTGCTGGTAACGGGATCATGCACCAGATTAACTTGGAGAAAATGTCTCCAGTTATTCAATCTAAAGAAGGCATCGCGTTTCCTGATACCTGTGTCGGTACCGATAGCCATACACCGCACGTTGATGCTCTGGGCGTGATTGCGATTGGTGTGGGTGGCTTGGAAGCTGAGACTGTGATGCTCGGTCGTCCGTCAATGATGCGTTTGCCTGATATTGTCGGCGTTAAGCTGACGGGTCAACGACAAGAAGGGATAACCGCAACGGATATCGTGCTTGCGATTACAGAGTTCCTTCGCAATGAGAGAGTGGTTTCGAGTTACTTAGAATTCTTTGGTGAAGGGGCTCGTGCACTGACCATTGGTGACCGCGCAACCATCTCCAACATGACGCCAGAATACGGCGCGACTGCGGGGATGTTTTACATCGATGAGCAGACCATTCAATACCTTCAGCTTACAGGTCGTGAACCTGAGCAGGTTGAATTAGTTGAACGCTACGCTAAGCAAACTGGGCTATGGGCTGACGATCTCGATTCTGCTCAATATGAGCGCGTACTTGAGTTTGATTTGTCGAAGGTCGAGCGCAATCTTGCAGGGCCATCCAATCCCCATCGTCGTTTGCCAACCAGAGAGCTGGCTGAACAAGGCATCAGTCAAGCATCTTGGAAAGAGCAGCATGCTAAGCAGTACAGCGACGAGCAAATGCCAGATGGTGCCGTAATCATTGCGGCGATTACCTCTTGTACGAATACCAGTAATCCAAGAAACGTGGTCGCCGCTGCATTGGTGGCTAAGAAAGCCAATCAGCTTGGATTAGTTCGCAAGCCGTGGGTGAAAACGTCATTTGCGCCAGGTTCTAAAGTTGCCAAACTCTATCTCGAGTCAGCAGGTTTGCTACCTGAGCTGGAAAAGCTAGGCTTCGGTATCGTCGGTTATGCGTGTACTACCTGTAATGGTATGAGCGGGGCGTTGGATCCTGCTATCCAACAAGAGATCATCGACCGTGACCTGTATTCAACCGCTGTGTTATCGGGGAATCGAAACTTCGATGGTCGAATCCATCCTTATGCGAAACAAGCGTTTTTAGCCTCACCGCCATTGGTAGTTGCTTACGCCTTAGCTGGCACGATTCGCTTTGATATCGAGAAAGACAGCTTAGGCAATGATAACAATGGCAACCCTATCTATTTAAGTGACTTGTGGCCGAGCGATGCCGAGATCGATGCTGTTGTCGGTGAACATGTTAAGCCTCAGCAATTCCAACAAATCTACGTGAAAATGTTCCAGCCAGATGAGGATCAGGTAACGACTGAACCGCTTTATGACTGGCGACCTCAAAGTACCTATATTCGCAGACCACCTTATTGGGAAGGTGCGTTGGCGGGTGAGCGAAGCCTTTCTGGTATGAGACCTTTAGCGATCTTAGGTGACAACATCACCACCGATCACTTATCGCCATCAAATGCGATTCTAGCTTCAAGTGCGGCAGGTGAATACCTCGCAAAAATGGACGTTCCAGAAGAGGACTTTAACTCGTATGCGACTCACCGAGGCGATCATCTTACGGCACAAAGAGCGACCTTTGCTAACCCGAAACTGTTCAATGAAATGGTCAAGGAATCAGGAAGCGTGGTACAGGGTTCATTAGCACGAGTTGAGCCTGAGGGACAAGTAACTCGCATGTGGGAAGCGATAGAGACCTACATGAACCGTAAACAACCTTTGATTGTTGTGGCTGGCGCAGACTATGGGCAAGGCTCATCACGCGATTGGGCGGCCAAAGGAGTTCGCTTAGCGGGTGTTGAAGTGATTGTTGCTGAAGGCTTTGAGCGAATCCACAGGACCAATTTAGTCGGTATGGGCGTTTTGCCTTTGCAATTCAAAGAGGGAACGGATCGCAACACCTTACAACTCGATGGCACTGAGCTTTACGATGTGTATGGCGACATCCAAGCGGGTTCAGATTTGGCGTTGGTAATCACTCGTAAAAGCGGTGAAAAACTTGATGTGCCAGTGACCTGTAGATTGGATACGGCAGACGAAGTAAGTGTGTACAGCGCTGGTGGCGTATTACAACGCTTTGCCAAAGACTTTCTCGCGCAATAGGAGCCTGTGATGGACATTAAACAGATAAAAGTCCCGGCAACTTATATGCGTGGAGGGACCAGTAAAGGTGTTTTCTTTTGCTTGAATGACTTGCCAGAAGCGGCGCAAGTTGCGGGATCTGCGAGAGACGAATTCCTTCTGCGTGTGATTGGCAGCCCAGATCCTTATGGTAAGCAAACCGATGGTATGGGTGGTGCAACATCCAGTACCAGTAAAACCGTGATTGTTTCGAAAAGCAGTAAGGCCGATCACGATGTTGATTATCTCTTTGGTCAAGTGGCGATAGACAAGCCGTTTGTCGATTGGAGTGGTAACTGTGGGAACTTGTCTGCGGCAATTGGTCCGTTCGCCATTCACAGTGGTTTGGTCGATTTAAGTCGTATTCCAGAAAACGGTGTGGTCGAGGTGCGAGTATGGCAAGTGAACATAGAGAAAACCATCATTGTTCACGTGCCCATCGTTAATGGTGAAGTTCAAGAGTTGGGTGATTTTGAACTCGATGGCGTCACTTTCCCCGCCGCTGAAATTCAGGTTGATTTTCTTGATCCAGCTGATGCGAGTGGTTCAATGTTTCCGACAGGGAATGTTGTCGATTTCTTAGATGTTCCAAAGCTAGGTTGCATCAAAGCGACATACATCAATGCAGGAATACCAACCATTTTTGTTGATGCGGAATCGGTCGGATATCAAGGCACTGAGCTTCAATCGGATATCAACAGTGACGCAAAAGCCTTGGCACTGTTTGAATCCATCCGAGCACATGGCGCAGTTGCGATGGGGCTTATTGATTCGTTAGAACAAGCTGAATCTCGCCAACACACACCTAAAGTCGCCTTTGTTGCTAAGCCTCAAGCGTATCAAGCTTCAAGTGGCAAGTTGGTTGCTGCGGATGATACTGACGTTCTGATACGAGCTTTGTCTATGGGGCAACTGCATCACGCCATGATGGGCACAGCAGCGGTTGCGATTGCTTCAGCCGTAAGTGTCCCGGGAACTTTAGTGAATTTAGCTGCGGGAGGAAGCTCTCGTGACTTTGTGACCTTTGGTCATCCATCAGGGACCTTGAAGGTGGGTGCTAAAGCTTTGCAGACAGAAAGCGGATGGAAAATTGAGAGGGCGATCATGAGTCGTAGTGCCCGAGTGATCATGGAAGGTGCCATTCGTGTGCCTTTTCCCAAGTAAAGCGATTGTCGTGAGCGGTTAAATGTTCCGAAAACAACGCTGAGAAAAGAGTGCAACCAAGTGTTACTGCCAAAGACTAGCCGCTTGGAAAATGGATAAATCATGGAGGAGGCACTATGTCTGCTACGAATCGAATGAACAGAAAAACCGATTACATCACCGAGTATCAATGGGCGAGGGAAGACCCAAATTCATTTTGGGAAACACAATCACAAGCCATTGATTGGTTTGAGTCTCCAAAAACGATATTACAAACGGACGATAACGGTATTGAACGCTGGTTTCCTGATGGGGTGATGAATACTTGTTGGTTGGCGTTGGATTATCATTGTAAAAATGGCCGTGGTGATAAGGTCGCGCTGATCTATGATTCGCCAGTCACGGGTATCAAGTCGTCTTACACCTACAATGAGCTTCGTGAACAAGTGGCTAAGACAGCGGGTATGTTGGCTCAACAGGGTGTAATCAAAGGAGATCGTGTGGTTATCTACATGCCAATGATTCCTGAAGCGGCAATGGCAATGCTAGCCTGTGCACGACTAGGCGCAGTGCACTCTGTGGTGTTCGGCGGATTTGCTCCGCATGAGCTTGCGGTTCGAATTGAAGATGCCGAACCCAAAGTCTTGATCACCGCCTCATGTGGTATCGAAATCAACAAGGTTCTACCTTATAAACCGATGGTTGACCGCGCGATCATGGATAGCCGTTGGAAGCCTGAAAAAGTCGTAGTTTTTCAAAGAGAGCAATGCCTTGCTGAGTTAAACAAAGAGCGTGATTTGCATTGGCAACAAGCGGTGGCTGGTATTGAGCCTCATGAGTGTGTGCCTGTTTTGGCAACCGACCCGTTATATATCCTCTATACCTCGGGTACGACAGGGAAGCCGAAAGGGGTTGTCCGCGATAATGGCGGTCACGCGGTCGCGATGAAATACTCGATGAGCACTATCTACGATATGCCGCAAGATGGTGTGTTTTGGGCGGCTTCTGATGTGGGTTGGGTGGTTGGGCATTCTTATATTGTGTACGCACCACTGATTCATGGCTGTACCACGATTCTGTTTGAAGGCAAGCCAGTACGAACGCCAGATCCCGGCGCATTTTGGCGAGTGTGTGAAGAATACAAAGTCGATGTATTGTTTTCTGCTCCAACGGCATTTAGAGCCATTAAGAAAGAAGATCCAAAAGGCGAGTTGCTCACCAAGTATGACTTATCATCACTCAAGTCGATTTTCATGGCTGGCGAACGCTTAGACCCGCCAACATTAGATTGGGTTGAATCTCATACCAGCAAACCAGTTATTGACCATTGGTGGCAAACCGAGACGGGTTGGGCTATCTCAGCTAACCCTACAGGACTTGAGTCTTTGCCTGTGAAAGCGGGCTCTTCAACTAAACCTGTGCCGGGCTATCAAGTCGAAATCCTCAATGAATTGGGTGAGCCTGCACAAGCTAACCAACAAGGTTTTGTAGCACTTAAACGACCGCTTCCACCAGGCTGTTTACCGACGGTGTGGCGTAACCACGATAGGTTTGAATCTGGCTATTTAAGCCAATTCTCAGGCTATTACGTTTCGGGTGACGGTGGCTATCTTGATGAAGATGGTTACCTATTTATCATGGGCCGTATTGATGATGTGATAAACGTGGCGGGGCATCGTCTGTCGACAGGAGAAATGGAAGAGATCGTTGGAGGTCACCCTGCTATTGCAGAATGCGCGGTAGTCGGTATTCACGATGATTTAAAAGGGCAGCTACCTCTTGGTTTAGTTGTGCTGAAAGATGGCGTGAAAGTCGATGGCTCTGAATTACAAGCGGAATTGGTTGGTAAGGTTCGTAACGAAATTGGGGCGGTTGCCTGTTTTAAGCAAGCATTGGTTGTTGAGAGGTTGCCTAAGACACGCTCCGGTAAGATCTTACGCAGAACCATCCGACAGATCGCAGAAGGTGAACAATATGTGGTGCCTTCAACGATTGACGATCCTACGAGCTTAACTGAAATTGCTAAGAAGTTAGGCAAATAGGTTTGAATCAAAATATCAACTTATGGTCACAATAATGTGGCCATTTTTGTATCTAAACGTGCCGTTCAAACAATGAATTAATTCAATTACTTGTATAGATACTGACTGCAAGTAAACTAGACTTAATTTAAATACTAATTTGGTTTGAGAAGCGTACTCGTCATGAATGTCACCCTAAGGGCAGCAAAGCACACCGATCTAGAGCAACTTAATGAGTTGATGTTTGATCTTCATCAACATCATCATATTGCGTGTCCTGAGCATTTTAAAACGGCTGAAGAAATAGAGCAGGAAAAGAGCATCGCACGATATTTGGATAACCCTGAGTGCTTGGTGTATGTGGCATTAAAAGGGGGACTGATTATTGGTTTTATCTCGGCTCATTTTTGTGAGCTTATCTCAACTGTGAGTAAACCGGTACAGATGGGCAGTGTCGACGAGCTTTTTGTTTTGCCGGAATATCGTAAACTGAAGGTGGCGAAAATGCTGTTTAGTCGTGTTGAGTCGACTTTTGAGGACTATGGCGTGACGCAGGTTTTTGTCGAGGTTTGGGATTTTAATTCACCTGCCAAGGATTTCTATCAAAAAATGGGGTTCACTCCTCATATTCAATGGATGAGAAAGTCTTTGCACGAAACATAGACAGCAGTCTTCGTTGTGTAGGATTACACTAGAGTATTCTGTATTTTCAGCTTTTATTTTTAGGTAAATTTGTTGGTTATTCGATATTTATTAGTTCTTATTTTTTCTCTTTTGAGTACTACTTCCGCTTGGGCTAGCAACACCTTGCCTGATCATGTCGCGGGTGCCTTGTGTGTAGTGCGTGCTGATAACCAAATCGTGTTGGTTGATGAACTGATCACAGGGCGATTATCTCTGCCGGGTGGCACTGTTGTTTCTGGTGAGCCTCCAGCTATCGCAGCGCAACGTGAAACTTGGGAAGAGGCCGGTTTGTCCGTTACTGTTGGTGATGTGCTGGGTTACACCGATAGCGCCGTTGTGTTTGACTGCGTCTCTGATTCTGAAGTGGTCAGTTATCGATCTCAAAATGAGCTAGGTGGCTTTGAACTTCCTGTCTGGTTTGCTCCTCACTATGGAGTCGAGGTTAGCAGAGCGATGTTGCTTCCTCCTAATGAGTTGGAAGCAAACCAATACCGTTACCCAGAACAGTGGTCTGAGATTAACGAGCTGTTTCTTTCCGCGAAGGAGCAGCCAGTGACTTATGTGACTGAGCTAGTGGGCGCTGCGCCGAAAGTTCACCAAGTTGAACTGAACTGGATTGTTTCACTTCAAAACATGTTCGATAATTTGCCGAGTGTGTTTTCTAGTACGGCACTTTTGACTGACTTACTCGCAAAGCCCTGGGTTTTCATCATTATCCTGCCGTTGATAGCTTGGTATTTTGGCCGTAATTTTGCGTTGAAGTTTGGTTTCACGTTGATATCAGTAACACTGCTTACTTTAATTGCGCACCAAGGCTTTGGTTTTCCACCTCCGCACGCCTATTTACCAACATTGAAACTGGTGCTGAGCAGTGGGTATAGTTTTCCAAGTTTGTTAGCTGCCCTATGGGTCAGTTTAAGCTTATTAGTATTTTGGAAACTAAAGTGTTTGTTTGAACAAAAGTCGATAGTGATTGTGGTCGTTGGTCTACTTTGGATAATGCTGTTTAAGTCTTATTCAGGCAGTGCTTTCTTTAGTGATGTTTTGATTGGCGGCGTATTGGGAGCCTTAACAACGTGGCATATTGTGAGATTAGACGCGAAACCTGATGTTGATATTAGTGTGTTATTGAGCTCTAAAGGTGTTTGGTGGGGCTTGTGCCTGTTATCAATCGTACTTACGGTTATCTGGCCATTACCAACATTCTCATTCTGGGTGGCGATTTTGATGACAATTGCTTGCCTTGTAACATTAATAGACTCAAAACCTTTGGTCGGTCAGTTCTCATTTAAGGTCGTGATTGGGGTCATTGTGATGCTACTTGCTGGTAATTTGCTGATCAGTTGGGCGGGGAGCTTTGTCTCTTTTAGTGGTATCGCTTCTTTTATTGTTGAGACGTTACGTTTTCCAATCTTGATTTTATTTGGTGTAGTGGCGTTTCGTCTGCCTTGGGCCCGGAAATAGTTAAACCACTCTTGTTAAATAAAAGAAGGCTGTGCACTGCACAGCCTTCTTTATCTCAAGATGTTTTAGGGCGAGATAGATAAAGCCTAAGGGTTTATCTAACGTTTACGAGTTGAAGATAAATTTTTCAATCGCGACGGCTACACCGTGGTCGTCATTGCTTGCTGTTATGTAGTCAGCTAACTTCTTGGTCTCCTCCATTGCGTTGTCCATTGCAATGCCAAGGCCAGCAAAATTAAGCATGTGATGATCGTTCTCTGCATCACCCATACAGATCACTTCTTCTGCTGCAATACCCAAGTGCTTAGCAATGGCTTCGATACCGACACCTTTGTTTGAGTTCGGGTTAAGAAATTCTAAGAAGAAGGGGGCACTTTGCACGATAGTGAACTGATTCTTAAGCTGCTGAGGTAAATTGCTTATGATTTCAGTCAATTTCGTTGGTTCAGCTACAATCATAGTTTTTATAATTTCATGATCGTCTTCCAGTTGAGAGAAGTCGAGTTCGGTTATGTCTAAGCCGTTAATACGCGCTTCAATACTTGTGTACTCATTATTCTCTGGAGTAATCAAACCATGAACCTTGCTGAAAGCATGAACATAGCCACCAAGTTGTTCAGCCAATACCGCGACCTCTTTCGCTGCTTTACCATTACTGATCTCGCTATGGATGAGCTCTTTTGTCGAAACGTTCTGAACCATACAGCCATTGTAGAAGAGCACAAAGTCATCGTCGCCATTGATTGAAAGTTCATCTAACTTACTCTGCATGCCTTCTAAAGGGCGACCAGAAGCCAGAACGACTTTCACACCGGTAGCACGAGCTTTGGCAATCGCGTCTTTGTTCTCTTGAGAAATTACTTTTTTACTGTTGAGTAGTGTCCCATCCATATCAAGAGCAATTAGTTTGTACATGTTGTTCCTTACTAAAAATTAAAGCTTAACGAAACCTAATGAACGAAAGGATAAGGGAACTTGAAACTTCAGGCTAGGGGTTTGAGCAACTCATTTATCGCTATTCATTTGTTTGACCAAAACGAGTAAGTGCTTTAAGGTCTGCGGTTGATTAATTTCATCAAATAATAAAGCAGAGGGAAAGTTGTACAAGATTAATGAAATGTTTGAAACCATCCAGGGTGAGGGCATGTTTACTGGCGTTCCCGCTGTTTTTGTTCGTCTGCAAGTTTGTCCTGTAGGCTGTTCTTGGTGCGATACCAAACAGACTTGGGACGCATTACCTAAAGATGAAACTAGTCTTGGTAACATCATGGTTAAAACAGAGGATTCACCAACTTGGTCAGCAATTGATGCTCAAGGAATTGTGAATGAATATATCAAGCAAGGTTACACTGCTAAGCACATTGTGATTACTGGTGGTGAGCCATGCATTTATGATCTTGTTCCTCTTACTGAAGCATTTGAGCAGCACGGTTGTCGCTGTCAGATTGAGACTAGCGGAACATCAGAAGTTAAAGCTACATCGGACACTTGGGTTACGGTGTCACCAAAAGTGGCAATGAAGGCGAAACTGGAAATTTTAGATAGCGCTTTACAACGCGCTAACGAAATTAAGCATCCAGTAGGCACAAGCAAAGACATCGAACAACTTGACGGTTTATTGGATCGAGCTGCGGTTGCTAGCGACACTGTTATCGCTCTGCAACCAATCAGTCAAAAAGACCGCGCTACTCAGCTTTGTATTGATACCTGCATTGAGCGCAATTGGCGCTTATCAATACAAACTCACAAATATTTGAGCATCGCGTAGGTTGTATTTTTACTGGGCAAGATAAGTCGCTAGTAGAAGGTTCTCGTAAGGATTTAAGATGAAAAAAGCAGTGGTAGTATTCAGTGGTGGTCAAGACTCAACAACGTGTCTTGTTCAGGCATTAAAAGAGTATGATGAAGTTCATGCTATTACGTTTGATTATGGTCAGCGTCATAGACTCGAGATTGAAGTTGCGGAGTCATTGTCGAAAGAGCTTGGTGTAAAAGCGCACAAAGTGATGGATGTGACTTTGTTGAATGAACTGGCTATCAGCTCTCTGACTCGTGACGATATTCCTGTGTCTCATGAGCTGCAAGAGAATGGGCTGCCGAATTCATTCGTTCCTGGTCGTAATATTCTATTCCTAACTCTAGCGGGCATTTACGCTTACCAAATCGGTGCTGAAACCGTGATTACAGGTGTGTGTGAAACAGACTTTTCTGGTTACCCTGATTGCCGTAATGACTTTGTGAAGGCGATGAACTCGGCACTTGTACAAGGTATGGACAAGAAGCTTGATATCAAAACTCCATTAATGTGGCTGAATAAAGCTGAAACATGGGCGATGGCCGACCAGTATTCTGCACTTGCTCTTGTTCGTAACAAAACCCTGACTTGCTACAACGGTATTATCGGTGATGGCTGTGGCGATTGTCCTGCGTGTGAACTGCGTAAAGTTGGCCTTAACGACTACTTAGCTGACCGTGAAAGCATTATGGTTGAGTTGGTTCGTAAACAGACGGAGTATAAATAGCTTCAGGTAGATCAATCGGTTCGCTATAAGCATCAATGATACAGTTTCGACCATTACTCTTTGCTTGATACAACGCTTGGTCAAGAACAGAGTAGAGCTCATCAAAGTCACTTAGTGCGTTTGAGGTTGCTAGATACGCAAAACTCGCGGTTACATTAAGTGGCTTTTTGCTTTCTGACAGAAAGATACTGTTTGATATTGCATAATGCAGTTCTTCTACACGTTCACGCACCTCAGAAGGCTTGATGTCGGTCAGCATGACAAGAAATTCTTCGCCGCCCAAGCGGCCAAATAACTCACCTTTTACTAAATGCTTTCTTATTTGATTACCCACATAAACGAGTGCTCTGTCACCTGTTGGGTGACCATATTCATCATTAATCTGCTTAAACTTATCTAGGTCGAGCAAAATAAGAACATGTTGCCTATTTGTTCTTTGGCAACGTTTAATTTGCTTAATTCTGCGTATTATATCGGTGCGGTTGTATGATTTTGTCATGCCATCAATAGTAGCCTTCGCTCGAATTGCTCTATTTACTAACATGGTTAAGATTGTTGTGCATAGCAACACCATTACAATGATATTGTACACTCGCCGTTGATGTTCCATTTTTTCAATATAAAGTCGGTCTTGTCTTGTTTGATTTGTTAAGAGTGAGTGTTTTAATTCTTGATCGTATCTGGCGTGAGTAAGATCGAGCGCTTCAAAAGCTAACCTGATGTCTGTGTTTCGCGCTTCCATTTCTATAGCCGTGTATCGTTGGTACAAATAGAAAGCCTGTTTGTAATCTTCGAGGGTTTGCTCAATATCAGATAGTTGAAGAAGTGCTTGAGCAATATATTTGGGCCTTGTGACTTGTTCGGCTAATTCTAGCGCTTGTTGAGCATAATTAAGTGCTTCTGTTGTTAGTTGTTGTTCTTCGAACATGTCACTTATTGTAAGGTAAGCATTAATTCGAATGACATCATTATTGAGTTCATTGGATGCTGAAAGAGACTCGACTAGGTAGCTTTGGGCTAAATCATATTCTTTTGCTCGGGTATAGGCTTTTCCTAAACCTAAGTTGGCCATAGCGATGCCGTAGCTATGAGAAGATGCAACCAATAGTGTTTTTGCTTTTATAAAATGGTCGATTGCTAAACTGTTTTTTCTTTGGTTTAGGTATAGGTCAGCTAGGCTGTGATGAACTTGAGCTTTCATCAAATCAGAAGCATTAGCTCTGAGAGTCAACGCTTCCTCTAAGTACTGCGCCGACTTTTCGTATTGCTTTAGCTCTTTAAGTAAATTACCAACATCGTTATAGATTCCTGAAATATCATGCCCTTGTGGAAACACATTGATCAAAGATAGGTAGGTATTTAACGCAGCTTGATAATCACTACGGAAGTGGTGATTATTGGCGATTACGCGATAAGTAGTGAACTTAGGGAGTACAGGGTCTTCTATCTGATCCAAAGCATTTTTAAGTGCTGAGCAATAGTAGTTTGCTTGATGATACTTAGCTTGCTCGTTTAACGAACGACATAACTGATACTTCAATAGCGCACGGCCAGTTTGGTCGTTCCATGACTGCATTTTCGTCAGTAAGGTTAAAAAAATCTTTTGAGCTTGCTCATTTTCTCCTTGAGCATCCTTTGTAAGAGCCAAAATAAACGCTTCTTCAATGGCTTGATATTCCTTATCTTTGTTGTCCATACCATAAAATGGCTGACCTCTGTGCATCATATATTGATATAACAGGGATGATATGTAGAGCTTATCTCCAAAATGACTTAGGTTAGTGTAGCGCGTTTGGAGCATATTCAATGCACGTGCGGGTGAGTGTTTCAGAGTCGATAGATAAAGCGCATTCCAATCGGCATTGGGAGTCTCATGTAGATTGGAGGAGGGGATTGATGAATCATGTAGTTCATCTGCTGTTGATATTTGGCTATAAGAATAAAAGCTAATGAAAAGCAGCAAGGCAATGAAAGTGGAGTGTATCACAATGAACTATCAATCAAATAAAGAACGATATTCTATAATTAGTTTGATGTTGCTTCAATTTTTAAGGGGGGTCGGTGAGGGACTATGCGAGGTAAGTCTCTAACTTGTTGATATCTATTGAAGATAAATAGGCCGTACGCACTCGTACGGCCTATAATGAAAATTAGATGTATAATTTCGCTAGGTCCGAAGGCTCTAGTTCTTTACCTTCTAAGCTTGCATTCCAGTTAGTACCAACAAGAACACCATCTTCAGCAAGAGTCAGTAACCAATCTTCCACAAAAATATCAAGTGGAATTTCTAGTACTTCAAAGTCGGCCCACTCTTCTACGTTATGAGCGAGGGCATCTTCTTTTGATGACCAAAATGGCATAACTTCGCTAGTTTCGAATTCAGTTGAGTCACATGCTAGCCAACCTTCTTCATTGCGAAGGCCCCATACAAGTTTTGTCTCTTGTGTTTCTGAAACGAAAAGTTCTAGGTTTGCTTGAGTATCAGCTGTTAGTTTGCTCATGGATTAATTCTCTATGTTGATAACGTGGCAAGATTAACATTATAGAAGGCTTAGGTACATGCTGTTCAAGGAATTATAAGAAAGCTGAAACGTTACTTATATAACGTTTCAGCTTAGATACCGCGGGTTGTGACTACCTTCCAAGTTTTGTGAAGATATGCCATTCTTCTTTAATATTACCTTTAAATCCAGCAACGGAAGCAACTACTTTTCGGTTTAATGCGTGGCTGATTTTGGTCCCCTCGCTATCGAAAACGGTATCCCCATAACCAATAATAGTCACTCTAGATGGTTGAATACCGTTGCTAATTAGAGCTCGTCTTACGTTTGATGCTCGTTTTTTAGATAGATCTAAGTTATGAGCCGAATTTCCGACTTTGCTGGCGTAACCTTGAAGGCGAATAGTGGTACTTTCATAGCGTTTTAAAAACGCTGCCATTTGACGGATTTGGCGAAGAAAAACAGGATTAATTTCTGTTGAGTTGTTGGCAAATAATATATGAAGTTCTTTCTCCTCCGTAGACTCGAAATAAGAGCCACAGCCATCATTATCTATCTCTGCGCCAATTTGTGTATCAATACATAAATCACGGGCGTTGATAACACCATCGTTGTCATCGTCTTCTAGATCGTAACTTTGCACGCTCTCTGGGAGCGCTCGATATTCGAATTCTTCATCGTTTGTGTCAGCTAAAATGTTGGCAGAAGCAACAAATAGACAGAGCGGAAATACAGCTTTTAGTAGCTTCATTAATATTCTACCTTTTCATTCCATTCTTGAGGGATATCGACACGTAAACCTGTCAGCAAATTACCGGTCGCGTTCATGACCCGATATTTAGCATATTGTTCATCATACTTGGCATCTAAATAACCTTTACGAGCTTCAAAGAGTTCATTCTCAGTGTTAAGTAAATCCAGAAGTGTTCGTTTACCGATGCGGTATTGCTTCTCGTAAGAGATAACCGTATCTGATGCTGAGTCTACGTGGTCTGATAAGAACTCTTTTTGTTGTACGGTTAAATCCAGAGCGCTCCACGAGAGGCGTAAACTCTCTTCTACATTACGGTAAGTGCTCTCGCGAAGGTCTTTGGCCTTGTTGAGTTGGTAAGCTGCACTTTCTGCACGGTCTTGGTCTGAACCACCGTTATACAGGTTGTACCTTAAACGAACCATAGCAGAAAACTCATCGCTGCTACCTTCATTACCGCCAGCATCGTCACGCCAGGTTTGAGCTGCTTCAAAAGAAACGGTCGGGTAATTTGAGCTTTTAGACTGTTTATATTGGAACTTAGCTGAGTCCACATCGGCTTGTGCAATTTTGATTACAGGGTGTTGGTTAAAAGCTTTCGCAAGAGCGCCATCTACGGTGTAAGGAATTGCTCCAGCGTCCGCTCGCGGAAACACTAAACCTAAAGGTGACTGTCCAACAATACGCTTAAATTGAGTATGTGTATCAAACAAATTGTTTTGCGCTGCGAGTAAATTACCATGAGCTTTAGCAATACGAGCTTCTACTTGGGACATATCTGCTGTAGAACCAATACCTGATTCGACACGTTTTTTAATATCGCTGTAGATATCCTTGTGTGTTGCTAGGTTGTTTTCAGAAAGGGTGAGTACTTCATAAGCTTTCACAGCATCAAGGTATATTTTTGTTACCTCTAGAGCGATATCTTGGGCGTTAGAGAGTAATTGGTAACGAACAGATTCTGCATCAGCCGCGGTACGATCAATATCGTTGGAAGTATTTGCGCCATCCCAAATTAACTGAGTCAAAGTAATCGTCGCTTCCTTTCGAGTCAGATCTGTCGTGTTCTGGTTAGTGACGAGATCCGTATGCTCATAGCCAATTCCACCATCCAAATCTATGCTCGGCCGGTAAGCACCACCGGAAGCATCATTTAGGTAACGTTTACTCACGTATTCGTTATACGCACTTTTAATTTCAGGATTACCTTCTAGAGTAAACGCAACGGCTTGTTCTAAGGTTTGCGCCGCCGCAGGTAAGCTCAAACTTATAGCTAACCCCAATGTTGTTTTTTGAACCCAATTCAATTTACATCTCCCCACAATTAAGCCAACACCTAAATCTTCAATTTCTGTCGTTATATATGAATTTTAGGTGAACCGCCAAAAAAACCACGCTCGCTAACCTAGTGAACGTAAATAGTTGTAAAAATGTTAACAGATTAATGCGCATTTTATGGTGTTATCGAGAGCATTAATCTTATGTGTTTAAACCTATTATTTAGCGTAAACACAATAGCTTATATCGTTGATATGAGCACTTTGATTATTGTGTGATGTGACCACTGTCATTACCTTGTCACTTAGCTTGATAAATACTAGATTCATAACTAGGAATTATACGTTTTTAAGTGTTATATTTTAACTAATATTATAAATAAGATGTCATAAGTTTGACGTTGCTAATGAAAAGTGGGTTTTAGGGGATTATATGGACGTGACAGTATTGAATTTGGTTAGTTTACTTGCACTTGGTCAGCGCATTGTTATCTCACTCGATGGTACGATTCGAGTCCTACAAGATGGTGAGTCTCTGCAACCAGGGGACGTAATTCTTGAGTCCCCAAATGAATCTCAGATATCAATAAAACGATTTTCACCTGAAGACGGCAGCGAAGTTGAGCTTGAACAAGACATCGCAAATATCTTTGCGGCTTTAGAGGAAGGTCAAGACCCGACCGAATTAGGTGAAGAATTTGCGACTGAAGCTGGCCAAAATGGTTCGAGTATAAGTATCAGTGCAACCATTGAGCGAGATGCTCAAGAAACTACCCTAGGTACCGAATTTGTAACAACGGGATTTGAAGCGTTGGGTATGTCTCGTACTCAAAGCTTGAGTCTGCTAGATGCCTTTCGTTCGATTGACCAACGCCTAGGGACAGACAACGAGACCATCGGTGATACAACAGCTCCAGATGCGCCAACACTGACACTTGATACGGACTCTGGATCAGCGTCGGATGATTTCTTAACCAATGACGGCAGCTTCACAGTCGGCGGCACAGAAGAGGGTGCGACAGTAGAATACCACGTTGACGGAAACTGGACGACAACCGCACCAGTACCAACGGAAGGTGACAACACTATCACCGTTCGTCAAACCGACTCAGCGGGTAATACATCAGGCAGCAGCGAGCTGACGTTCACTCTTGATACCACAGCACCCGCTGCGCCAACACTGACACTTGATACGGACTCTGGCTCAGCGGCGGATGACTTCTTAACCAACGACGGCAGCTTCACAGTCGGCGGCACAGAAGAGGGTGCGACAGTAGAATACCTCGTTGACGAAAACTGGACGACAACCGCACCAGTACCAACGGAAGGTGACAACACGATCACCGTTCGTCAAACCGACGCAGCGGGTAATACATCAGGCAGCAGCGAGCTGACGTTCACTCTCGATTCCACAGCGCCAGACGCGCCGCAAATTGCCCTTGATACCGACAGCGGCACGTTGGCAGATGACTTCCTGACCAACGATGGCAGCTTTACTGTTTCTGGCACTGAAGATGGCGCCATCGTTGAATACTTGGTTGACGGGGAATGGACCACGCAAGTGCCCACGCCAAACGAAGGGGCCAACACCATCACGGTACGTCAAACCGATGCAGCCGGTAACACCTCTGGCTCAAGTGAGTTGACGTTCACACTCGATATTCAAGCAGACCAAGGAACCGTCACAGTTGATAACATCACAGCCGATGATGTCGTTACGGTCACCGAACAAGGTCAAACTATTGCTGTGACGGGCCGTGCTACTGGTGGTGATATTGAGTCTGGTGACAGTGTCACTGCGACAATCAATGGTAACGAGTACACAACGACGGTCAATGAAGATGGCGGTTGGCAACTTGATGTGAGCGGCGAAGATCTTGCTTTAGATACAGATTTTAATGTCACTGTCGAATCAACAGACATTGCGGGTAACAGCAGTAACTCTACGGGGATCTCTGAGCATAGCTATAATGATACTCCGCTAATCGTCAACCTCAATGTCGATCCAGTTACCGATGATTCAATAATTAATTTAAGTGAATCTCAGGCGACTATCACTATCACTGGCTCTGTGACCGGTGATGAATTCTCATCGGGTACTGTAAGCTTGGTTATCAATGGCAACCAATACACAGGAGTTGTCAATCCGGATACAGGTTTATTTGAGATCGAGGTTAATGGCTCAGACTTAGTTGCAGATAGCGATACGATTATTGATGCCTCTGTATCCGTCGTAAACGACATTGGCCAAGTGGGTGATGCTGAGTCTACCGAGAAATACTTCACTGATACATCTGCCACCGCAGTGATCCGAGTTGATCGCATCACCGCGGATGACACGATTAACGCGGAAGAAAGCCAAGGGAATGTGTTCGTATCTGGCCGAGTTGGCTTTGATGCTGGACCGGGAGATACAGTTACTCTCGATATCAATGGAAATACGTACACAACCACTGTTCTAGCCGACAAAACTTGGTTTGTAGAGGTTTCAGGTCAAGATCTTGCCAACGATACCCAATTTAATGCATCGGTTTCTGGTATTGATGACGCAGGAAACCCATATACGGCCACGACTGTTTCAACGCATACGGTCGATCTTGAAGCCGACAAAGGCAGCGTGACGGTTTATGACATTACAGCCGATGACGTGATTAACAAAGCCGAAAGCGGACAAACCATCACGGTTAGCGGTACGGCGAAAGGTGGTGACATCAGCGAAGGCGATGTTGTGACCATGACCATCAATGGTACCGAGTACACCACCACCGTGGATGGCGATGGCAACTGGACAGTGGATGTGGCGGGCAGCGATCTGGCGCAAGATGCCGAATTTGAAGTTGTGGTCACATCAACCGATAGCGTAGGCAATTCAGTACAAAGTAAAGTGATATCTACTCACGAGGTTGATACGGGTATCAGCAAACCGACCATCGATCTGGTTGCGTC
>NZ_LAUM01000020.1:0-107862 GCF_000972265.1 Vibrio sp. ECSMB14106
TCGGAAGAGGCGGCCATTCTAGCGATTTAATTCTCAGTGTCAAACACTTATTTGGAATTAATTTCTACTTTCTAAAAGTAGAAGCGAATCATCGCTTAAAGCTAGTTGCCTTACTAACATTCTTCGCTGAAGCCTTGTAGCGTCTGCCGTGTCAGTGAGGCGGCATTATAGAGATGCAGCTCATATTGGCAAGCAATAAATGCGTTTTTTATTGAAAAAAGAGGTTAAGCGAAGACATTTCAACCAAGAGCTTATTTATACCACTTTCACCCCAAGTTCCGAACAGATTACCCACAACGACCTGTGGATAACTACTCTCCTCTATCAAAAAAGTAAGATAAACGAGCCCTAGGGCTTAGATATTCTCGAACTTGTTCAGGTAATTTGCTTGGATGAACGGCATTAACGATTTTGATCTCTTTAATAAAGAGGTCAATGATCGGAGCTTGGGTTCTTGGCACGCTAGGATCATAGATAAGTACATTTGGATAAAGCATATGTTTAGCGTTAACGGATATCACAATCCCAATAGAATCATTTGAAAGCTGTACTACAGTTCCTGGTGGATAGACTCCCATGAACTTAACTAACAGCCCCAAGTTATCTTGGCTATATAGGTGCTTGCAGCTCTTATATAGGTGGGACAGTGCCAAATACGGGATCATTTGTTGAGATTGCGTTTTACCATGGCAAAGGTTATCAAATGCATTAGCCACGGCGACTATCTTGGCAAACTCATCAATCTCATGTTCTTTTAAGCCCTCGGGGTAACCAGAACCATCATTCATCTCATGATGTTGAGCGATCACCTTTTTAGCACTTTCAGGAAAGTCATCAATTGCCGATACAATATCCGCACCGTATTTAGTATGAAGCTTCAGGTAGTTCTCTTCTGGCACCGTTAGTGCACTCTGCTTTCTTAGTATCGCGACTGGTATTTTGATCTTGCCTACATCGTGAAACAACGCTGCGAATGAGAGGTCTTTCAATTGCTGTGTGTTATAGCCTTTGGCCTTACCTATCATCAGTGCAACAACCGAAACATTTAGAGTATGAAAGTAAATATCTTCGAAATCCGCTTTAGCATTCATAAGGTGCAAGGTGACGTTATCATCGCTCACTAGAGTTTCAACGATATCATCAACAAGAGCCTTAACCTCCCCTACCGCATCTAAAGGTCTGTTACGGATCTTGGTCATCACAGATCGCATTCGAGCAAGCGAACGTTCAAACTCTCTCTCACAATGACTCACCCTGCGGCGGTAAGAGCTAAGGGTTTCGATACGCTCATGCTTATCTTTCCACATTCTTTCCGTTTCAAGGCCTACCTGTGAATCAATATCGACTTCTTGTTCACCTACGTGATTAACAGGTAAAGGTGAGGTATCACTTTGACTCAGGTTTATATAGACGTGCTTAATCCCAAGATGTCGAATTACTTTTACTTGAGCGTCATCTTTGATTTTAAAGCTGTTGAATAAAAATGGGTGTTCATTCCATTTTACGGGGAGTCGTATATGCAGACCGGGCTGAATGCGATCTACGGTAATCTTTATGCTGCCCATTTTTATATATAATATTGATGATTAATCTCTATTTATAATTCTAATAAAACCAAGCAGCAATTTCACTATCCAATTTCACAGGCTCAACTTAAAGAGTCGCAGTGCACCATCCAGCGTATACCGAATTTATCTTCTACTTTGCCAAATCGAGCCCCCCAAAAAGTATCTGCGAGTGGAGTCATTATCCGCCCTCCCTTCTTGAGCTTTTCAAAGATTTGTTCTTGAGTCGCGGTATCTTCAGTCACAAGAGAGAGAGCGAGATTGTTGCCTTCAAGTTCTTTTGCCTTAACACCATCAGACATCATCAGCTTCATACCAAACGCTTCAAACTCAGCATGCATCACCCAATCAGGTTGAGCCCCCTCGACTACCTG
This sequence comes from Vibrio sp. ECSMB14106, assembly GCF_000972265.1. Classification (NCBI taxonomy): domain Bacteria; kingdom Pseudomonadati; phylum Pseudomonadota; class Gammaproteobacteria; order Vibrionales; family Vibrionaceae; genus Vibrio; species Vibrio sp. ECSMB14106. Next base: position 1,940 of record NZ_LAUM01000020.1, read on the forward strand.
TGGTGCATCACTAAAAAGTTGCTTAGATAAAACCACACCACCAAAACACTTATGATAAAAATCCAATGCTTCACTACAACGACCATCAAAAAATAAGTAAGGGGTTACTGTCAGCATATTTCTCTCCTCTGTTAGTCCTTTAAACATAGACAATAGAAGGGAGAATGTCAGGTAACATCATGATTTAAGATAATTAATTCATTATCAGATCGAATAGCGAAGGGAAACTATGGGATTTAGGAGTGACACATATAGATCCGTCTGATTGAAGAAACCTTCATGCCGCCACCACGAAGGCAACACTTCCTATACCCCAGATACAACAAAGCCCCGACTTTCGTCGAGGCTTTATCATTTGAATATGGTACCGGTAGGCGGACTTGAACCGCCACGCCCGAAGGCAACGGATTTTGAATCCGTCGTGTATACCAATTTCACCATACCGGCATTATCTTGGGGCGTTGCCCTTTCGATGCTTGGCATTATACGTATGCGAACTGATGTGGCAAGTATAAAAACTTGAATTCATGTGTGTTTGCCGATAATTTCGCCACTAAGTCATAAGCTGTGCGTTATGTCTCTTTTCACGCTAAGCCTTAAACTATATTCTGACGCCTCAATTTTTGAAGAAGTAATAACACCATGACATCAACAAACACTCTGCCACCAGCAGGAGTAATGCGCCGATTTGGTGCTTTGTTCTATGACGCCCTTATTGTAATCGCTATTGAAATGATGGAAATGCTACCGCAGAGCTGGCGACGGAATTGATAAACCATATATAGCCCCTCAAACAGTCCTCCAATCGCTTCAACACACTACCTCTTCAAAATCCCGTTGCCTTCGGGCGTGGCGGTTCCATCAAAGCAGATCTAGTCGAACTACATTCAAACTCATTTCTGGACAACACCTTGTTAGCCTACCCTCTGGTACTTAATTTAAAACTTACGTGAATTCACCAAAATAAGAATAATAATCTAAAGTGAATTATTGTGAGCAATCTTAAAAAGATTAACAGATTAGATTGTGCCACCATTTTTTCCATGTACCTTACCTACTCTATTGATTTATAACCATTTATTAAAGGTAAATATGAACAAAGTAATAGTTAAGGGGATTACTGTAACAATCATGGCAGTTATTTTGTCAGCTTGTTCAGCTCGAGTCGATCATTACACGCCATCAGCGGATAATGCTGTTGCACTTCGCAGTATTGACAAAAAAGTTAATGTTAGTGACATCACGGCAACAACAGAAGTTACAAGTGTAATGTGCCGTCTAGCTAATCCTGTGATAATGCCAAACTCTGAAGCTATCAATGAGTACATTGAGAATGCATTTATTGATGAGCTAAAGATGGCTAATAAGTTTGATGAAAATTCAAAAATCACGCTATCAGGTAATTTAAATAGCACCACATCATCATCTGGTATGACGGACGGTCACTGGAGCTTTGATATGAAAGTTGAAAGCTCTAATGGCGAGTCTTTTAATGTAGTGCACCGACATGAATATTCTGGTAGCTTTTTGGGCGGAGTTGCATGTAGAGAAAATATGCCCGATGAATTTGAGCCAGCAGTAGAAGAGCTAATCAACGCAATTGTAACAGACAGTCGTTTTACCTCGCTTCTAAACTGAAAACTGCATAAGTATCACTTGCAAAGTGCGATTTTTAAGTGAAATTCTCGACCCAAGCATTTAAGGCTGTATTCTGAATTCAGTGTAACATCTCAAACAGGATTACCATTAATATCGAGGCTGAAGCATCAGCCTCTTTTTTAATGTCCTAACTCATAATTGGACAGAAATGATTTAGGCCTAGTGTTCTAAAGCGTTTATATCGCATTAGGAAAAGTATGTTAATGCCTTGAGCGTTTATTAAATTCATTGCGAGTTACTATCAGTTCTTTTCCACTTCGTAGTAATACCGAATTGCCATACAAAATTTTCGGACGTCTAATTTAATGAGCCAGTTATGCTGATTATACGTACCTTTTAAAATACAAAACCCATTCCAGTGTTTTTTAGTACTTTCATTACTTACTAGTTCCAACTCAAAAGCTTCAGCATGAATAATTTTATTACAACACTCCCTTAGTGAAGGTCTAAATTTTCCAGAAATTACTTCAACTATATTCGGAAAATGCTCATAAGCTTCAATGTCTGATGAGTAAAACTCTTCTCCTTCTTCAGGTTCTTCATCAGGAGAGTATGTGTCCTTATATATTCGAGTTTGAGTTGCACATTGAATTAGCAATGAGCTAACATTTTCGTGTAACCAACCTAAATATTCGTCATAGGAAAAATCCAATTCAGTAATCTCATAGATATATCTTTTTTCATTTGAATATGAGAGATGTAATGCCTCGATATAACTACGGCTTCCCGATACAATTTGTTCTAATAACATTGAATCACTGAATATTTTATAAAAAGATATTGAATGCCCCATGATGCTCCTTAAGAATATAACGTTCCAATCAATTGCACACTTTACAGTAATTAAAGCGTTGAAAAACTTTAAACCACAATCGCAGAGTTTAACTGAGTCAATTGAGTTGGATTGTTAGCTTGATAATGTAAATTTAAAACCTGTTTCCTTAATGTGATATTCAATCGAATGCGTTGAATCAACTATCTCCATACCAATCGTTAATGTCTCACTCGTTCGTCGTTCTGGATCTAACTCAAGTATCAGTACAATATTTTCACGAATTAATTCAAATGCCCTATTAAACATGAAAATTACCTTTTGCGAATTCATTGTTGCAAATACGGGAGCGCCATTTGCAGTTACACCCATGCCTGGACACAGATATTCTGTTCCATCATTTACTGTTACGTTCGCATTAGCATGTTTCTTTCGTAGCGTTTTATATTCCAATTCAGTCAGAGCAGCAACATTACTTCCAGATTTAAAAACAGCCAATTCCTGAGGCCAGTTCTCGTGGAGAATTTCGATAATGTCTAGATCAGACCATGCCCCATGATGAAAGAACCCTAGGATGTGCGCATTAGATTCAGAAAAATGAATGAACAGTAAATTTTCCGTTCTTTTAACATATCCATCATTTTCTAGAGTTTGTCCTAGATGAAAGTGTTGAATTCCCCAGTGAGATAACATGTCATCATCGTAATCTAGCTTTTTTAAATTTCTACTTTGGTATTTTTTTATATTATTACCATTTTCAATGTCACTGATAATTTCTTGATAAGCAGACTGATAAATTTGTGGGACTGTTAAATCATTTGCCTCAAGAACTGTTCTTGGCTTATTATCAAGAATTCTGCATTTATATCTCTGATACAAATAAATAGGGTCATATGCGCCAAGGCTATATGTTCCGAATTCTTCGGTAAGTTTTTGATGGCAATAATCTGTGTAATCATCCAGAATCTTATTTATAACTTTCATATTACCTCGTGAAGCTAACGCCCCAATCAATTGCGCATTGCGCTGTAACCAAAGCGTTTAAAAAACTTTAAACCGCAACTGCGAAGATCGATTGCGTCAATTGCATTGGATTGTTAGAACTATGAAAGCACCGTGTATATCAAATCACCATATCCACACACCAAAGTCGCAATTAAAGTTAAAAGTGACGCAATTGCTGGCAACGGCCTAACGAAAACCCGATATTTATCTTTGGTTTGGACTGCGTATGGAGGACATCCATCTAAATCATCGACATCATTACTCATTTTATAGACGTGATAGTCCGCTATGACTAAAAAGACAAGCATGATAGATCCACTTCTTTGAAACCATAAAGCTGGCTTATCGTCAAAAAAATTAAACCAACCATTCCATCCAATAAGAAAACATAAACACACACAAATGAATCCAGTTAAAGAAAATAATATTCCTTTTCTATAAAGGTTTGTCCATGAATTATTTTCTTCGTTATCCATTAATACACCCCATTTTTTCATAGTTCTAACAGTGTCTTTTCAGCACACATTGTCTTTCTAATATTTTAGAAAACACAGATATCATAACAGCAACATACTGTTTTATATATCTTATTCTTCCTTGCTATCACAAATTACAGAACATGTCTTCATAGTCGCAAATGCTCAACCAAGCTCATAATCTGCTATTAGGGAAAGTTGGTCAAGAACTGACATGAGAGAGTGGTCATAAGTCTTGAGCTAAACGATTTCGGGGCAGTTTTTTGCCAGCAGAAATCACGCTGATATATCGACTTAATGGTCAGATATTCGCCAGCAAAAGTCTCACTAAAACTACTTTTCTTTCAAATAATTCCTTAATCGGCTATGAACCAGTTTCTCAGTCAAATTATCTTTATAATTAAAGTAGATAATATCTATACCATTATCTTTACTTCGTTGTAGCTTTTCTTTGTCTCTCTGTTTAGTAGTTTGTAAACCTTCTCTCCCTCCAAACAGTTCTACGGCAACATAATGCTGCTGCCCCTGATACTCGATAGCAAGACCTAATTCAGGGATGAAAACGTCATATCTTTGCCTCTCTAACCAATAGGGAGAAGCCTCACGTTGTACTACATATTGAGGAAATAACACTTCGATATAGTTAAAGAGCAGGGTTTCATTTATCCATCTTTCTCCTATTCTTGCCACGCCTTTCAGCTCCCTGACTCGATTTTCTGCTTCTTTTTCGTCGATTCCTTCTTGAATCTCATATTTTCGAATATATGCACCATATTTAACTTTGAACGCAGACCCATACATTTTATGGCAAAACATAAGATCGGAGTTTTTTTCAGTACATAAGTGACAAATTGAATCTCTAAATGATTGATTAATTAGTGCGTCTTTAATATGAGGATGTTTTACAGGCAATCCTTGTTTATCCTTCGCGAGTGCGTCTTTAAAGCATGAACAGAAAAAGCTATGACCTGAAATTTTATTGTAAAAGGTTTGTCTCCACTCCCAGACTCCCAATTTTGAAGGCAATAGCAACTCTACAGGCGTTACAAGCAAGTTCAGTTTCTTCAAAAGAGCATGAGGAAACTCTACACTAAGCAAAGTAGTGGATGACTTATTTTTTGTCTTCAGCTTACTGTTCTTAATTTTGTAACGCTGAGTTGCTCCTCCACCATATTTATGGCTACCCAAATGAATAAACGTAGGTAGGTAGATTTCAGTCACTTCTAAGTCTATATCTTTGCTACAACTCAACTCGAACTCTACGTATGGGAGTGTCAGCCTACCTCGATTTATGTATTCCCTAAGTGACAAATGCTCATCATAAAATTCTTGCTTATAACGATGCTTCACATCAAAAACAGGTATTAAATTAGGTGTATTAAGAAAATGACAAAGGGCTTCGTACAGATCTTCCGCTACCGTAGAATATTCTCGGTTGAGATTTTTAAGGCAAAGGTTAAGAAATTCTTCTTCGGAGAATTCGTACCGTAATTCCATATTTAAACCTTTTAAGTTTCGCCATAACCTGGACTGTATAACCACTGAGAATTATAGGTATCGGCATACCAAACTATTTATATAGTCAGTCATTAGAGAAAGTAGGTCAATTTATGACAAGAGAAATGTGTCCTAAATTTTAGGCTGGCAAACTTCGGGGCAGAAATGAGTTAAGTAACACTTCTATCACGATGTGATCACTAACCGATTCTGCCTACTCCCTGCGATTATAATTTGCACATATATTAACAATCACAGGTGTAGCGACACTTCGGATAAGTCGAACAGCCATAAAAACTCTTACCAGAATTAACTCCCCTTTTAGCAACACGCATCACAAGCTTAGATTGGCAGCTAGGGCAAACTCTATCTTCAACAGCCGACACTCTTTCAGGTTCAGGTATTACTGGTTTACTCAGAAAGCTGCGTCCATCTTCGACCATGTGGACCAGCTCACTGCCATTAACCAACCACAAGCGCTTATCAACTGCGAAAGCAATTGCTTCAGAAGTGAAATCAATAAATCTACCGTAGATAGATGTTACCCAACCCCACTCAGGGATTAGGCTTTTTATAACTCACATAGGTTCCTAGGACTTTCAGACTCAACCACCCAGCACTCACTGCTATGCTAATTATCATTAATATTCAACCTCTTACCAGAGTTATTTATTAGTTTAGTTACGTTCGACGAAAAACAGCATCGTTTTCAAAGTTCCCATATCAGCCAAGGGTTTCCACCTTAGCTCAGATTCCAACTTCCCATACCCAACTTCAGAAAATCTAAAATCATCGCACTACCACTCATTCACCTCACATAACCACGACACTCACACACCAAGCCTACTCGAAGTTACATTCAACACCAGATTTACACTGTGGTATAAAGACTGACACTTCAGATACTTATAAAACACTTGGTCATAAGAGAATAACGATGAGTCAGAAAAATGAATCTAACCATGTAGAAATCATAGATAAAGAACTCGAAGAATACTTCCAAGCAGAAACCGCCGACCAGACCACAGAATCAACCGACGTTGAACTTGACGAATTTCTAGAACAAGAGCAAACCGATGAATACTCAAGCAAGGCCGTCGATGAAGAGCTCGATATCTACTTCGAGAATGAAAAACAATCACCTTGGCAAGCACTCAAAGGTAATGATGAAGCCGTTCACATTGGTATAGACAGCGAATATGTCTACAACGAAGAAGAAAACCGAAACGACATTCTGTCCTATCAGTATTACCTAATCGCAGGTGAGCACCACATGAGCGATGTGATACTGACCCCTGTTGCTGAGGTAATTAAGAAATCTAGAGCAGCAAACAAGAGTCGTGAAGATGAACTCAAAGCCATCAACAAAGTTAAGAAACCCCGTAAGAAGTTTGAAGAATTTTTAGTTGAGACACTTCAAGCTGCTATCGGTCGTGGATTCATTAAAGGCTGGCCTAAAGACATCTATATCTACGCACATTACCTCAGAGCAGATATGGTGTCCTTCGAAGCGTTCTGGGATACCAGCCAAAAAGCAAAACTGGAGGTCATTAGAGGCACCGTCGCGTCAACCCGTGGCGCATACGGCATCGATTTAGACGCAGTAGGCAGAACAAAACAGGCTTCAGAACCTGTTCATTTTACAGACAAGCATGGTAAGAAACGTGAGAGTAGCGTGCGCTTTGTAGATACATTACTACTAAGCCCGGGGCAAAGTGGACTTGATAGCATAGGAGAGCTGATTCATATACCTAAAGAAGTAATCCCAGAGCCTTACCGTAAAGATCGAATGGATGAACTGTTAGTTTCAGATGAACCACTCTTCCTCCGCTATGCCCTAAGAGATGCCGAAATAACAGTTAAATACGGATTAGAGATGCAACATTTCGCCCTCGAAGACATCAAAGCATCACTCAAAGATAAAGTTCCAGAAGAACGGTTAGATAAACTTCAATTTAAACATCTACCATCAACACTAGGTAACTTCTCAGTATCACTCTTCAAAGCACTCACAGGTGATAAAGACGCATTAAACCAAGCACTCGGTATGGAGACCAAAACGATTCAATATTGGAATCAAACTAAAGGTCGAGTAATGCAGAAGAAAGAAACTGTCATCACAGCAGGTCGTCGTATCTTCGAACAGCTCAGTGTCGATTGTTTTCATGGCGGCAGAAACGAATGTTACGTGTTTGGTGGCGTAAACTTAGGCGACTACAACGATTTTGACCTTGCTACGGCCTACGTCAATGCGTTAATGGACATTAAACCCGTTTCGTTTGAGAGAAGCTTCACCTCAACAAACATCAATGATTACCTTGGTCACAAGATGGGGTTTGCTTATGTTAAGTTCAGCTTCAATAAAGACACTACGAAATTTCCATCCCTTCCAGTAAGAACTGAACTCTATGGATTATATTATCCACTAGAAGGTTACTCTTACTGTACAGCTCCCGAAATTGAAGTCGCACATAACATGGGATGTGATATTGAAATTCAGTTCGGGGTTATTGTTCCATGGATTGAAGATAAAGAACCACTCTTTAAAGGCTTCACCGAACTCATCAGAGAGCAAAGACAAAAGTACACCGATGAGAACGATACATTTAGACAGAAGCTCTGGAAAGAGATTGGCAACACGCTGTATGGTAAATTAGGGCAGGGACTGAAGGGAAAACGGGGCTTCAACACATCAGATGGATTAAGTAAAAACATACCGCACTCTCCTGTTACTAATCCATATTTTTCGGCCAGTGCCACTGGTTTTGTGAGATCCGTTCTCTCAGAGCAATTAGCAGGGATTCATAAACACCATGGCGACGACGTTACCGTTGTAAGTGCCACAACAGATGGGTATCTCGTAGACTGTACCGAAGAACAACTCCACGTTTCAGGAACCATCAGCAAACGATTCAGCAAGATCTGTGAGCAAACGGGTGACGGAAAGATGATCAAGCTTAAGCACCATGCAAAACAGATCATCGCCATGAAAACCCGTGGTCAACTAACAGGTGAACACGGTGAAACAGAGCCTGTAATCGCAAAAGCAGGCGTCAAACCACCAGAAGCAGCACTAGCATCACCTGAAAAAGAAAATGCTTATATGGTCGAACTGTTCTTAGATCGCTATCCCGGACAGAAGATCCCTAACAACTCGTTGATCTCTCCACGCGATATGTATCTCAAGGATATGGATCTGATAGAAATCCAACGAGAAAAGACACTCAACTTAGAGTTCGACTTTAAGCGTAAACCCGTAAATCCTCGCATGACCAAAATCCGCCATCCAAAAGGTCACATCGTCGAGCATATCTATTTCGAAACCGTACCTTGGAAGAACGAGCAAGAGGGACAACAGACTCGCGCATTGTTCGATGGGTGGAGACGTACTAACTGCCTTAAAAATATGAGCGACTGGGAAGACTGGATCGATTACAGCAAGACGAAGCCACTACTTAAAGGCTCACACATTAAATATGAAGAAGATGGTTCACACGGTGTCTTACTCAAGCTTACATTGAGAGCACTATCTAAAGAGAGCTACGGACTGACCAAAACCATTAAAGGTAAGAAACTCACCCTCAAACAACTTACCGAACTGTTTAACAATGCAGGATTTGAAATCGCTCCGAACGCTATCAGTAATTCACGACAGGCAGCTTTCCGCCCTAATGTACTCGCTGCAACCCCAAGACTCATACCGCTATTACATTGGTTAATTGAAACGTTCCCTGACATGGAGATAGAACACTTTTTCCATAAAGACGAACTGGATGAAGTAAAAATGATGCTGAAGGACTCGTGATAGAAGTTATAGATAGCAGAAAAAACAGTGGTTATCGCTAAGGTGTAATTGTTTAAACTGCTGACTTTAAAGAAAAAACAACCTATTAATGGATGTTGTGTCTTGATAGGAGATTAGGTTTACGATTTCGTGGTGAGATTACTGATGTAATCAGCGGTGAATTGCGTGACCTAATTACACTATCAAGATGCAACATCCATTTTCTTTCCTAATGCTATGATTTAAATGAAATTATTCAATTCACGCTGAGTTAGTCTATCGTGATTTTTGACACTATCAATGGCAAACAGGTAACTGTCTATTATTGACCAACCTCACGAATGAGATCTAAATCACGGAAATAAAACATAAAGAACCTTGGATTTTCCTGTTCAAAAAACATACCGCCACACACCTAACAGACTCTTAAACCGATTCTACCGAGGGATTAAATCTGCCTTTTAAGTGACAAGCAAACCGGTAACCCCCTCTTTAAACACCTTTTAAACGCTCATGCGCCCCCTTGTAATCCACTTCCCGCCCTTTCTCTAGAAACATTCAAAAACAAACATAAGTACCTGAATTATATGAAATTTATCATTTGACCACATGGGTAAAAGAAGTTTAAATGGAGCTCTTTCTAATCTGGAGTAAAGAAAATGACTGATAAAAATAAAGCCGTAGAGCCCACCGATAGCCGTCTAAAAGAATTAGCTGATGCAGTAGTTAACGACTTGTCGAACGCTGGAGCTGCTCGTGTTGTTGATAAAGAACAGTGTGAACAAGCTCAGTACGATATTGGTGCTGCAATGCATGAAGCTAGACAGCTCTTCCAAGGGAACAAGAATAAGTTCGGTAAATGGCGTGATGAAAATATTATCGGTAACGGTAGACGTACGGTTGATAAACGCACGTTAACGCGTTGGACAGGTTTATCTGATTTTGGAACGTTGGAAGAATGTCGCAAAGTGGGATTTACCAACATTTACAAGCTATCGAGTAAACGTTATGCCCCTTTACGTGAGCAAATTAAACAACATCTAGAACAACACCCCGATGTTAATTCTGACACCATCAATGCAATGTTGAAGGACTTTGCAACTCAGTTAAAAGTTGAGAAAGAAAGAGCTAATCAATCTGAAAGTAATGGTCTTCTGAATAAATTGACTGAAATGGAATCTCGCTTGAAAGAACTTGAAGACGAGAACGATAAGTTACGCCAACAGTTAGAAGGTCAATCCCCCCTTGAAGCTGCATAACTTGTTACCGAAACGACATTATGACGTTTCGGTTTTGCTATCGACTATTAAGGAGCGTTCATGGCAATCGAAGTAAAAAAGAACACGGTGACTGTATTCAGTGACAAGTTACAGGTGTCACCAAGTCTCATAGCATCAATCAACAAGAACAAAAACCACGTTAGTGTCAGAGCAGGAAACGGGAAGCAGTTAGCCCACTTAAAACTTAAAGATGAAAAGAGTGAGAAAAAGCTCGAAGCATTGCATTCTGAGTTGGAAAAGCTCTGCATTCGTGATGCTAACTACTGGATAACCCTTCCAACAGGTAGTTGGGTACGTAAGAACTCTATATTGGGTTACGAACAACATCAAAGCTCTAAATACAGCGGTGTCATTCTGCGAACCCAACACAACCGTATTTTGTCTTTCATCCCTTGTGATGATTTGGATATGACACATTTAATTATCCAAGAAATGCACAAAGCGACTGAGAGTAAAACCCCATCTCGCCGTTACAAGCCAAACTGGAATTTCTATAACCAAGCAGCTTAATGTTGCTCAGATTAGCCCTTAATAAACTCTGGAGTATGACTCATGAAACCTAAAACACCGACACGTTATAAACGACTAGTAGATACGTTTTTAAAGGATTGTAATAAAGGTAATCAACCACGTATCAAGCGAAAGAATGAAGTACAACGTGCAGCTGAAAAAGTCGAATCTCTACACGGTAAAATCCCTCGTTTGGGTATGATAATGCGTAAGTTACCTGATAATTTATTCCATGCTTATGAGCCAAAACGAAACTCATTTGGTTACAAGGAAACCGCTGAAAAATTGCAAGAAACCATCAATGAGGTAATGGGACGTAACATGTTCTAAAAGAAAAAAATATGCCCGTATTATTGACCAGACCTTACCCAGATTTATTGCCGATGATTGCCTACATCGAGGTGTTAACCAAGACGTTAACACCTCAACCCTTTCTAGTCCTCCAGTACCTCATCAATCAAAATTCCTGCTGAAAATCCGCAGATTGTCCCAATTAACATTCCATATGGCCCACCAAATCGAAGACCTATAGCACCACCAAGTTGAGCAGCTTTAAATCCTAATTCCTTCCTACTTTTAGATAGAGTCTCTGATCCTTTTTGTGGTTCAGAATAGTTGTCTTTATCCACGTACTTACTCCTTTTCTGTAGATACGAAAAGGGCCATGCTCAATGAAGAACATGACCCTTTAGAGCTTTTGTTAATGCAGTTTTAGTGAGAGTGACCACACACCTGACAGCTACCATCATCATATGCACGCTCACCGCATGCTGGACAAGTAGTTACTAACTTTGTAATCGATTTAATCGCCATGTAAAGGCTCCTTCTTGTTGGTTTATTGGGTGTTGCGGAGCTCATTGATACCTCAGCCTAGAGAGTTCCAATTTCGTAACTGAGATATCGTGAGCCAAGCTCCGCAACAAACCTTATTGTGCTTTACCTTTCGGGGTGTCTGAGGTGCATTTCGTCGTATCAGTGACATGACCATTCATGGTTCCACAGACATCCGCTTTCCATTGAACGATGACACCGTAAGACGCTGTATTCTGAATACCTGCTTTACCATTCCATTGCGGCTCTAGCAGTTCTTTCATTTTCGAGATATCGCCCGGATTACCGCCGAACGTGCCACCTGCAAATACTGAAGATGCGAAAAGCGAAGTTAGACCTAGCAGGATGATTGATTTTTTCATTTTTGTTTTCCTTAAATACGTAATGACGCCGCTTATAAGAGACGGCGTTAACGTGATTGATGATTAGTTTAAAGAGGGTGAACGACAGGGTGTGTCGCTCAGGTGTAGAAATATTGAAATGATTGATGAATGCCTTGTAAGGCATACCTAGAGGTAGCTAATGAAAGGTATAGCAATATCAGTAACCTTATGAAAATTCGCTAGAAATAATCAGGTTCTTTCTCAGTGCGACACCACCTGACGAGTGACCTATCTACAATGCGTAGAATGAAAGAGCATGACAAACTAGCGAAACGACTTGGCATCATCCTTACCCGTTTGAATACGGGTGAGAAATTGCATCTAGAAGATTTAAGTCGTGAATTTGGAGTTGCAAGAAGGACGTTAAATCGGGACTTCAACGAACGGTTAAATTACTTACCTATTCAGCGTGACGGTGCTTGTTACTTTCTAGACCCACAAGTGCTGGGTAGACAGACCAATAATGAAGTGTCATTGCTGTTGATGAAAATGGGGTTCGATACGTTGTTTTCCGGTAAGCACTACCTAAGTAATGGCGTACTGAACAACAAGAGCACCCCACCCTTTCTATTCAAGAACCCTCAAATTGAAGACATTAGCGACAATGCTTCGGTGTTCGAGAAACTTATCGAATCGATACAGCGACGAAACGTGATCAGCTTTAGCCATGAAGGGAAAACCTACGATGAGTTCCACAGCTACAAACTGTTGAATGAACGCGGATTGTGGTTCATTGTCGGGACACACAGAAACCGCCTAGAGTCACTCAGAGTCGCTAAGGTTCGTGAGTTAGTGCGTTACGAGGGTAAATACTCTCCTAACCCTAGCATTGAACAGAAGCTGACTGGTTGTGGATATGAAGATGAACTATTCAATCCCGTTGAAGTTCTTATACAGATGAGCGCTAAAGGCGTAGAAGCTTTCTTAAATGAAGGTAATGCAGATGACTTCCGAGTATTGAAAGAGCTAGATTCCGGTGATGTGTTAATTAGTCACCAAACCAAGAACATACCAGAGTTACTACGCCAATTTAAAACATGGTTACCTCATGCAGAGGTGCTCTCACCTGATTGGATACGTTACTTGTTGAAGCAAGAGCTCCAAGCGTATCTAGACTCAACCAAGTAGAAGATACAAAGTAGATTGAAGCGCGTCGTTGGGCTTGTTGATGGTTCGTTGAGATTAAATGTAACCACCAAGACATAATGTCGTTTCGGTTCTCTGTTGTAGTCGCCCCGTGTCATAAAGAAACCACTATGCAGAGGTTTGTAAGCTTTGGATGCTAGATATAGGAACTGGGGTATTTTACGAAACTTCGAACCGATACCAGTTAAGGGAAGACTCAAAACGATGCTGTTTTTCGGTGAACGGTGACTAACTAATAAATAACTGCGCTTTGAGCAGGTTATTATATAGGGGAATTACTATGAGAACTGATGCTAGAACTCTGCTTAAAACCACTGAATCCAGTCCATATCTGTTTATCGTCGATATCACCAATGTCGCTGTGGTGGTTACCATGAGTCAGATAACTTGGTTGTTTTAGCGAGAGTGGTTTTAATGGATTAAACTTGTCATTGAGCTTATAAATTGCAAGTTTCCATTCCAATCAATGCTTATCTCGATGTCGTGGTAAAACGCCCGTTCTGACCTTGTTTCTCATATCAAAAGTGAAAAAATGGCCAAGTTGTCATACCTAGATGTAAATATTCACTCCTATTACTTCGACATAGCAATAGGAAACTATCTGACAATAAGACTCAAAAGAACATTGCCATGCAGTAATAAATATCTACCTAACAAATTATAACCCTTGAAAATCAGTAGATTAGCACCCATTACAATAGCTTATTAAATTAATAAGTTAGGAAATGACAATAATGACTCAATTCAACAAAGAAGATTGGCTATTAAATGGTTGTACTAGTGAAAAGCTAGCTAAATGCAACGCAGCAGCACATGCTCATGAGGCAATTATGGGAATGTGTACAATGTCAGTCGACGCTGACCACTATACGATTGAAGCTGGAGCTGAGTTCCTATCGAATGTTGAGGGTCAGGAAGTTCTACACTTGGAGTTCAAAGCGTATAGTGATTTTGAAGACTCTCGCTCTGTCGCCCTGATTTATGAGAAAGAAGATCTTGTAATGTACTGCTCAGAGTTTTCATTTGGTGATGATGAAGAAGCTTACTTCGAACCTGTACAACCTATGACAATTCAAGGTTTTTTCAAGTACTTGAACTCACTACCAAACATTAAGAGTTACGCTCTTCCATCAAGCCTTGACAGTAAAGAGCAACAAGCTCAACAAGCCCTGATTGAACTAGCAGGCTAAACCTAAACACTCGCTCCCATTGCTTCCAGATAGCAATGGGAGTCTTTAATAACAAAACGCCTGCTACCCAAATGAAAAAGGCTTCCCATCACACCATGAGTTACATGGGACAATGGGAAGCCTTGATTTCACTAGGAAGTGAGAGGCAGATTTTATGGTGCATACATGATGCTTTCAACTTGATTCGTTAGTGATGGACTAATCCACCGTGACTTTTATCTCATCAAAACAGTCCATTCCGATGTAACTTAGAAAGTTGGATTCCCACATCGAATAGAACTCCATTACCTCACTACTTGTTATTGGTAATTCCTGAACATAGGAAAAGCTCGCTGTCCCACATCCGAAGTTGAAATCCACCTCTTTAACCAGTTCGGGATAGGGACCACCGCAATACGCAAAGTCAGTAATGTAATCAAATACCCATTGGTCATAGAGTCGAACAAGCCTGATTTCAACAGGATGAAAACCGCCGTCCTCAGAGCTGTAGCTTGTATCTCGGAAGTTAATCACGACCGATTGGATCATGGGTGTCCATTTGCCTGATTCGCTGATCACTCGGTTTAAAGTATCTTGAAGATCGACACTTACTGGCAGCAGTAAGCGCTCAACGTCAAAAGTTAAGTTCATAATAAATTCTCTTTTAGTTTGTTAGGGATGCACTCTTGTGTAGTGCGAGGTATGAAAACTAGGAAATGGCTTGGTTCGAGGTGAGTATTCTGATCTCGTCATTAACTCTTCCACTGATAACCCAAGAAATTTGAAATCCGTCGAGTGGTGATATCAGTGGTGACTGTATTACTCATCGTTCGTTGGCGTTAATCACCTGATGAAGTAAACAGATTACAACTCATCGACTTAGCAAATTTCTTCTGTCGTCTTACTGTCTGGTAGGATTATTTTTTCTTAGATGTGGTTTGAGATTTGGCGAGTGCCAGTAATGCACTTTTCTTATCTTCGAAGTCTGTTGAAAGTACATGTAAGTAGCGTGATGAATCCGTTTTTGATGCTAAACCTAAGTCCCTAATTATCACAGAACAGAACGAGTGGTTGTTTGCCGAGCCACCATTGAATAGCTGCTTGTACAGCTGACTCTTCCATGGTTTATCTTTCTGCGCCTCTATCAGTTCAAGCATGGCTTTAACAGATAGCCACTCTTTTGAATGAAGCCCTGCACCACCTTCCTGCCCTGTAATCCTGAAGTAGAGTTGCTTTTCTTCATTATGTAACGCCACTTCATACAAGACCTTGCCAGTCCCTGCTAATTTCGGCGCTGCACCTGTTAATACGATTTGTTCGAAATGATTAATCTCTTGGTGCTGATCACCTTGAGTGCCAGCATTAGGGAAGTCTGGGTCTACTTTGCGTTGGTTCATAGATATTCTCCTGTCGGTAATAATGCGAAATATTGCGGTGTGAGTGACGACTAGCTATCAACGTGAGCGAGTAGCGTCTGGATTGGATGAAGTTGAGAGTTAGAATGCCCGGCTAGGTAACAACCTGAGCCATGGTCGTTAAGGACACCTAGAGCAATGACCATTGAGCCGATAAGCAACACGTATTCTGGGTGATTAGTGACGAAGTTAATCAGGTACTTGGCTTGTTCATCCATATTATCGAGGTCTTGATTGGTATCGCTCTCATCGAACAAAATCAGGGTGATGCCTATTTCGTCCCAACTGTTCTCTAACTCATTTAAGTCTCCATCTGTCGCTTCAGTTAAATGGCCGATTAGATTGTCCTTATCAGAGCTCGCCATTTTCAATGCCATTAACTCTGTAAAAGTTTTTATTACTTGCATGTATTTTCCCTTATTCCAGATACGAAAAAGCCCCTACTAGCGAGAGCTGGTAGGGGCGTATATATAATTCTTATATATGTTTGATTTTAAGGTTAAAACTATCTAACTGATACGGTGTGCCAGTCTTGGTGCCTGTTCTTTCAATATCGAAGACAAAGTGTCCGAGCTATTGAGCAGTTTTTGTTGGGAATGTTTTACATACCTTTGGGTGCTACTCAAGTCTTTATGATTCATAAGACGTTGCACCGTTAAAACATCAACACCATTCTCGATTAAATTTGTAGCAAAGCTATGACGTGCCACATGAAAGCAAACCTCATGAGGATTCTTGATACCTGCCCTCTCCTTGATACGCGTAAAGGCATTACGCGGTTGTGATATGTAGCTTCTCTCCTTTCGACCAAAGAACACGTATGGGTTGCCTTTCTGCCTCATGTTTAACAGCTCCCGGAATAACTCAACCATGAAGGGTGTTAGTGGCACCGTCATACTGGAGCCGTTCTTGGTACTTTCTACAAACATGGTTTTATCGATCAGACTGATATCTTTCCATTTTCTGGTGCGCAGCTCAGAATCCCTACACCCAGTAAGGAAAAGAAGTGCTATGAAGTTTCCGGTTACACGGCAATAGTAATCTCGTGATGTACGTATCACTGCTGCTGTTTCTTCCATGGTTAAGTAGCGAGTCCTCATGTTATCTGGATTGATAAGCGAGACCTTATCGCCGATATAGGGGATGTCTAAAAGGCGATATGCTTCCTTTAGGATCGTTTTCATCAAGGCAATAGTACGATCGACCGTGGCTGCTGCGTACTTCTTACCGGGGCGATACTCCGTTGCTAATAGCTTTGCTTGAACTTGATGAAGATGGACGCCAGTTATCTTATCGATAGACTTCGTATGTAGGTGCTTCCAGTGCTCAAACCTAGCTATATCATCACGCCACGTTTTCTTACCTTTACTTTTCTTAGAAACAATAAAGGTATCGTGAAAGAAGTCATACAAAGTAGGGACTTGGGTTTCAACTTGCTTATCCCTTTCAAGTTTCGGGTCGATACCATCGGCGATTTGTACCTTTAACTTACGTGCTTTGTTGCGAACCGTAGGTAAGTCGATATCTGGCCATTGACCGAGTGCAATGCTGGATTTATTTTTTGAGATTGGCGATATAAACCGTAGTAGGAAGCGCTTCTTACCAGATTTACCAATAAGCAATTTCAAGCCCTGCACTTCGGTATCAGAGACTTCATTGTTGGTGGATTTAGACCGTCTATCGTGGGGTGGAATGTTGTTAAGTTTAGTTGGGGTAAATTTGAATAGTTTACTCATGTGAATACCTCAGTGGTTAACCAAGGTCTTCATATATGCTTTCAAGTTATGCAGGATCGGGAGACTTTAGTTTTAGTTTGAGGTTGTGACTCGTTTTTGCCCCATTGTTTGTTGATGCAATTATTCAGAAGCAGATAGTGTCACTGGAATTGCTGTACTTATATTTATGGTAAGAAGAGGAAATAATAAATGAAAGGATGCGACCATAAATAAACCTAACTTCAGGAAAAGTGCCCCGTAGAAACGCATAGCTATGCGTTTCTAGATCTTAGATGGTGGACTACAGTTGATACTTCGCCTGCCATTTCGTAATACGAGCTTTATCACGATTTTCGTAGGACTGAATTGCTGGCAATAGCTCTAAGTTGAACTCTTTTTCATTATCATGACTTATAGCCGTAAGAAGCATAGTATACCAAGCGGTGACTCCCCCCTGCGGCGGTGACTTAAATTTTGGAAAGTCAAATGTAACACCTTCTCCCTCTAACCATTCATTTGGTAAATCAGGTCTGAGTATCAATGCTCGCCCAAGACCAATTGAGTCCGCTGCATTTATAGATAAGGCATCTATTACTTGCTCCCGCTTTTTAAAGCCCCCCGTCACCACTAAAGGAATATTTGTTAATCCTTTAGCCTTTACTGAAAAATCAATGAAGTACGGGCCGTTTGAAGCGCTGTCAGAGCTGGATTTTGCCCCAGGAAAATATGATCCGCCACTTATCTCAATCAAATCAATAGAGGTTGTGTTGAGAAGGGAAATGACCTCTAGTGCGTCTTCTTGAGTTAAACCACCTTCGAGCTGATCTGAGCAATTTATTTTTATACCAATAGGGAAAGTACCTCCAACAGTACTTCTCACTTCCGCAATTACTTCAATAATAATACGGGAACGGTTTTCTACCGACCCTCCATATAGATCCGTTCGATGATTAAAGAGTGGTGATAAAAACTGACTTAGTAGAAACCCGTGGCCTGCATGAATCTGTACGCCAGTAAATCCTGCTTGTTTCGCAATTGCTGCGGATTTAGCAAACTGATGTGGTAATAAGGCTATGTCTTGCTCAGACATCCCCTCACACTCGAAATCTCCAATACAAAGAGCTGAAGGCCCTTTGGGTTTACTCAACGGTTGATACGCCAATCCACCTGCATGCCCAAGTTGGGGCCAGATATGTGCGTTATTAATTGCAGCACGTGAGGTCAATGCTTGTAGCTCTTTAATATCAGACTGTTCGGATAATACGAGATTTCCTGGATTTTCTGGAAATAGTGCGTCAATTTGAACCTCTCCAACGACCGATAACCCAATACCGCCCTCTGCCCAGCGTTCATAGAGTCGAGACTGTGCCTGAGTAGGGTTTCCCTCTCCATCAGCAAGTGAGTCAGACATTGCTGATTTCATTAGACGGTTTTTAATGATGGCGCCACATGGGAGCTCTAAAGGACGGTTAAGTAAGTTTTCGGTGTGTAATGGTTGGGTCATATCTGCCTCTCTGAGCACCATTGTTATGAATAACAGTAGAGACATTGTTCCAGACTTTAAGTAAACTAAAAAGACACTAATGATTAATATACTTTTAAAAAATATTTAATAATGAATACGTCAGATCTCTATCTATTCATTCGAATCGTGGAAACGGGCAGCATAACCGAGGCTGCAAACCAACTGAGTCTTACTCCTGCAGCAGTCAGCACTGCGCTAAAAAGACTCGAAAAACAGTTAGAGGTACAACTACTTATCAGAACAACCAGACAACTGAGAATAACGCCACAAGGAGAGCAGTTCTTGTTTCATTGCCGTCAGGCACTAGCTAGTTTGGAACAAGGCCGTATAGCCGCACATCAGACACAAGGAAAAGTAAGTGGTAATCTCAGATTGTCCGTCTCATCTGATTTGGGCCGCAATACACTTTTGCTGTGGATAGAAGAGTTATTGAATGAGCACCCTTTATTATCGATTGATCTGACAGTAGGCGATTCTATTTCAGATTTTTTTCTCGAACAGGTTGATATGGCTCTTCGCTATGGGAAGCCAGAAAATTCATCGATGGTTTCATTTCATATCGCGACCATGAGCAGGATCACTTGCGCCTCTCCAACCTATATATCTAGATATGGAGAGCCAATGCATCCTGAAAACTTGAGGGAGCATAATTGCTTATTACACCGCAAGGCTGGTCGCTTGTTTAACTGTTGGGAGTACGCTAACCACTCTGGTACATACAAGGTTAAAGTAGGTAGTAACCGAATCAGCAATGATACCGATATAGTTCGTAGATGGGCAGTTAATGGCAAAGGAATAGCATATCGCTCTCAGATAGATCTCTACTCAGATCTTAGTAGTGGGCAACTTGTACAGCTTTTACCAGACTTTGAATCACCATCGGTTGAGCTAAATCTAATCTGTCCAAGCCGAGAGCAGGTTAGTCCTGCTGTTATTGCTTTTCGGGAGTTGCTTAGGAGGAAGGTATCTCAAATCGTTTCCTCATAAACTTGTTGAATAACCATGCAGTATCTCACCATTAAAAATAGTAGCCGTCAAAATCAGCCATGTTTGGAATTGTTCAGAACCGACCAAAAATACCTCCTGTCGAAACTACTGCATTTTTATTTTTGGGATACGAGAAGTTATCCAAAGATTGGAGACTGTCTGTTGCTGCTAAATCGGAATTGTCCAGAAACGTGCTAGATCATCTTAAGGGATCACCATCCGGTACATTTTAAATTAAGTAGCTCTCCAACTAACATAGGAGCTCCTTGACTGTCTTTTCTCGGCATACGACAGTAGCATGACAGTACCTTTTCGGTTTTGCTGTCTTGAACATCTAACCATTAAGCTTTGAAGATATTCTAAAGTGGAAAGACGGTAACGCGTTTCAGTTTGCTGCTTTGACCGCAGTGACCAGTAAAGCTTAGGTTCTGGTTTTGTTGCTCTATGTTTAAGTTGGACAGGAAGTTGTCAGTAGAAGAAAAATAAAAGAAATTAAGAAGGGATATTTTGAAGTGTGATGGAGGTTGTGTTCTTGCATATTCTGAATGCAGAAAAGCCTCGATAAAAATCGAGGCTTTTCATTAAAATTCTTTATAAATCAGTAACTTAGGAATTTTTGAATCCGTCGTGTATACCAATTTCACCATACCGGCATTATCTTAGGGCATTGCCCTTTCGATGTTTGGCATTATACGTATGCGAACTGATGTGGCAAGTATAAAAACTTGAATTCATGTGTGTTTGCCGATAATTTCGCCACTAAGTCATAAGCTGTGCGTCATATCTCTTTTCAGGCTAAGCCTTAAACTATATTCTGACGCCTCAATTTTTAAAGAAGTAATAACACATGACATCAACAAACACTCTGCCACCAGCAGGAGTCATGCGCCGATTTGGTGCCTTGTTCTACGACGCTCTGATCGTAATCGCTATTGAAATGTTGGCGGCTGGCGTCATTGTCGCTCTGCTGCACGCGCTCATGGCTCTCGGCATTTTTAACCACAGCGGATATGCCGATGTTAGTGACTTCTTAACCAACCATCCGATTTGGAGCCCAGCGTATACTTTTTACTTAGTGGTCGTTTGGGTTTACTTCTTTGTGTTCTTCTGGACAAGAGCAGGACAAACTCTGGGAATGAGAGCCTGGAAGCTACGCGTTCAAAACAAAGACGGTTCAGCTATTACAGTAACTCAGGCGCTGATTCGTTTAGGTACTTCGGGATTTGGATTGGCAAACCTATGTGTTCCATTCGATCCACAAAAGCGTGGCTTTCACGATATCTGGGCAAAGACCGAAGTCGTTGTGTTACCACAAGCACGATAGCGTGATTTAAGTTAGCTCTAATCAAGATCAAAAAAGGAAGGCGTTATACCTTCCTTTTTTCTATTTACAGTTTCCGCCTCAAGAGCATGACTGCTATTCCGAGGAATACTACACTCGGGGCTAGCGCACCAAAAGCGGGGGGAATTTGATAAACCAAACTCACAGGACCAAAAAACTCACTGGATATATAGAAAGTAAAACCAGCGATAACACCAGAAAGAATCCTAGCCCCCATGGTCACACTACGTAGAGGGCCAAAGATAAACGACAATGCCATCAACATCATGACCGCTATCGAAATAGGCTGAGTTATCTTTCGCCATAACGCCAGTTCATAACGTGACGCATCTTGCTCTGACGCCTTCAGATAAGATACATAATCATACAACCCACTTAAAGATAGCTCTTCAGGCTTAACCGTAACAATCGCAAGTTTATCTGGGGCAAGAGATGTCTTCCATGAATATGTAGGGAGGCTTTCTTTGGTAATTTGAAGTTCGTTTTCGAAAGATGTGATCTCGACATCGTTCATTGTCCAAACGTTGTCTCCAACGTAATCGACCTCTTCAGAATATATCGCCGTCTTAAGTGCTTTGTTTTCATCAAAGCGCCACATGTTCAAACCATATAGCTTTTCATCGTCAATTTTGACAACAAATATAAAGTCATTGGCATCACGAGCCCAAACACCACTTTGCGTCGAAATAATATTACCACCAGCAATCGATATAGTTCTTAAATCACGAGCCATTTTCTGCGCTTGCGGTGCGCCCCACTGACCAAGCAATGTCACAACGATCATCAGTGGGATTGCGGTTTTGAGTACCGATAGGCCGATATCTAACTTAGAGAAACCCGCAGCCTGCATTACAACGAGTTCAGAACTTGCAGCAAGCATACCAAGCCCGATCAATGCGCCAAGCAAAGCGGCCATTGGAAAGAACATTTCAATATCACGTGGGATACTCAACAAAACGAAATACAGCGCTTGTAATAGATCGTATGTACCGCGACCAACCTTTCTAAGCTGCTCTACGTACTTGATGATCCCAGAGAGGCCAACAAACGTCACCAATACCAGCGACGTCGTTGCGATGATGGTTCTGCCTATATATAAATCGAGAATCTTAAACACGGCTTAAGCCAACCTCTTATTCTTGAATTTTTCTTTCAAACGCCTTACTGGCACGCTATCCATAAAGTTTGCACCAATCGCGACAAATAACAATAACGCATTGATTGGCCACATGCCGACTACCGCAGGGATACTCCCCTCTTCAATCGAAGATTTGGTTGCACTAATTGCTAAGAAATAGGTTAGGTAAATTAGAATGGCTGGGCCAATTTTAGCGAAACGACCTTGTCGAGGGTTCACAGCAGACAGTGGCACAACAAGCATGGTCAACAATGGAATACAAAGCACCAATGAAATTCGCCATTGTAATTCTGCTTTCGCACTGTTTTCTGGATTACCAATCAGTTCAAGCGTAGGAATGGCTTCCCAATCTCGACCTTTTTTCTCGACTTCACGTTGGCCTATTAGGCCCTCGTACTCCTCAAAGTGTGTCACCATATAGTCAAGACGTGTTGGAACACCTTCATGTCGAGTGCCATCGTACATCACAATGACTTGGCGACCATCGCTGAGCTCTTTTACATCACCTGACTTAGAGAACATCACGCTAGGCAATACCGAATCACGTGGTCGCATTTGAGCAACAAACACATTTTTTAACTTATTACCGTCGATATCATCAATAAAAACGACAGAAGAACCATCTGGCGTGCCTTCAAACTTACCTTTTGGCAGCAAATCAACGCTGTTCTCTGCAGCCACTTCTTCATACATTTGTTCAACTTTATCTTGTGACCACGGAGATAGCCAAAATGAGTTAAAAGCGGCAACAGATGCAGTAATCAAAGCTAAATAAAGCGCAGATTGGATAAGAAATTTATTACCAATACCCGTGGCGTTCATTACTACTATTTCACTTTCAGCGTAAAGACGACCAAAAGTAAGTAAAATACCAATATAGATACTGAGTGGAAGCATCAGTAAGCCCATCGCTGGCATATTTAGGCCAACGATCGACAATATGAGGCTCGCAGGAATATCACCATCAGAGGCGTCCGCCAAAACACTGATGAATTTTTGGCTGAGAAACACGAGAAAGAGAACAAAAAAGATCGCAAATTGGCTCTTGATTGTCTCGCGGATCAAATATCTAACAATAATCACACTCAAATTACCTATACAAAACTTGTTTTTTTGATTGAATCACTATAATTTCCCGTTGAACCTTTTATTTTTTTCAATTTTTAGCTAAGTGTCAGTGTTCTTCTTTAAGGTTAGTTCCATTATAGGATCCAACAAGTAAGAACCCATTATCTAACATTTAGTTTGATTTGTCTTCAGGATGTAGGAGTACGCATGGAGTTCAGTGTAAAAAGTGGCAGCCCAGAGAAACAGCGCAGCGCATGTATCGTTGTCGGTGTATTCGAACCGCGCCGCCTTTCTCCAGTAGCCGAGCAATTAGATAAGATTAGCGATGGCTATATTAGTTCACTGCTTCGTCGCGGTGACCTAGAGGGTAAACCTGGCCAGATGCTACTACTGCATCAAGTACCTGGTGTACTTTCAGAACGTGTTCTATTAGTAGGCTGTGGTAAAGAACGTGAGCTAGGCGAGCGTCAATACAAAGAAATTATCCAAAAAACCATCAGCACACTAAACGAAACAGGTTCTATGGAAGCAGTATGTTTCCTTACAGAACTTCACGTTAAAGGCCGTGACACTTATTGGAAAGTTCGCCAAGCGGTAGAAGCGACTAAAGATGGTCTTTACACATTCGACCAATTCAAGAGCAACAAGCCAGAGACTCGTCGTCCACTACGTAAATTGGTGTTCAACGTACCAACACGTCGCGAGCTAAGCCTTGGTGAAAAAGCGATCTCTCACGGTCTTGCTATTGCTTCTGGTGTGAAAGCATCTAAAGACCTTGGCAACATGCCACCAAACATAGCTAACCCAGCATACCTAGCCTCTCAAGCTCGTCGCCTAGCTGACGACTTCGAAACCGTAACGACTAAGATCATCGGTGAAGAAGAGATGGAAAAACTAGGCATGACTTCTTACCTAGCGGTAGGTCGTGGCTCTAAGAACGAATCTATGATGTCTATCATGGAGTACAAAGGCGCACCTGATTCAGATGCAAAGCCGATTGTACTTGTTGGTAAAGGCCTTACGTTCGATTCAGGCGGCATCTCACTTAAGCCAGGCGAAGGCATGGATGAGATGAAATACGACATGTGTGGTGCAGCGTCTGTATTCGGAACAATGAAAGCCTTGGCGAAACTGAACTTGCCAATCAACGTTGTTGGTATTCTAGCAGGTTGTGAAAATATGCCTGGTAGCAATGCTTATCGCCCAGGTGACATCCTAACAACTATGTCAGGCCAAACCGTTGAAGTTTTAAATACTGATGCTGAAGGTCGTTTGGTTCTGTGTGATGCACTAACTTACGTTGAGCGCTTTGAACCAGAATGTGTGGTGGACGTTGCAACGCTAACCGGCGCGTGTGTTATTGCTTTAGGTCACCACATCAGTGGCGTTCTATCAAACCACAACCCACTGTCTCACGAACTTGTGAATGCTTCTGAGCAAGCAAGTGACCGTGCATGGCGCCTACCAATGGCAGATGAGTACCATGAGCAGCTAAACAGCCCGTTTGCTGATATGGCGAACATCGGCGGCCGCCCTGGCGGTACCATTACTGCTGGTTGCTTCCTGTCTAAGTTCACTAAGAAATACCACTGGGCTCATCTGGATATCGCAGGTACAGCTTGGAAATCTGGAGCAGCAAAAGGCTCGACAGGTCGTCCTGTCTCAATGCTAGTCCAATTCTTATTGAACCGCAGCGGCCATGAGACTGAAGAGCAATCTTCAAAATAATGAAAAGGGCCTACGGGCCCTTTTTTAATAAGCACTATTTATTAGAGTCAGTTGACCAAGTAACATTAATAGCCACGATTTTCAGTTCGAGTATTAAGTATGCAGACTGCTACATTTTACATTGTGCCTTCAGACAGCCCGCAAGCCAGCGAAGAGGGTTTTGCTCACTATGTGCTGTTTCTTGCTCAGCACTTTGCAAAACAAGGCGCTAAACTTTATCTCAACTGTAATGACAAAGAACATGCCGAGCGTATTGCTGAAGTTTTCTGGCAAGTCGAACCCAGTGAGTTTATTGCGCACAACTTGGTTGGCGAAGGCCCAAAGTATTCAACCAACATCGAAATTGGCTATCAAGGCGTAAAACACAATTGGAATCGTCAACTGGTAATTAATCTGGCTGATAATCATACAACCTTTGCGAACGCCTTTGCTCAGGTGATAGACTTCGTGCCTTGCGAAGAAAAAGCTAAGCAACTCGCTCGAGAAAGGTATAAAATTTACCGTCAGGCTGGATATCAGCTACAAACTATCGAGATTCAACATCCATAGTCAAACGTCATAGTTAAAGCTCTCTTTGACTTTAAACTCAAGAAGCTTCACTTATGAAGTTTGACCACGATTAACCATTCACAGTATCCGTTTAAGAGCACTATGGAAAAGACATACAACCCAACATCAATCGAACAAGCTCTGTATCAGACTTGGGAAGAGAAAGGCTACTTTAAGCCACACGGTGACACATCAAAAGAAGCTTACAGCATCATGATCCCGCCACCGAACGTCACTGGCAGCCTACATATGGGTCACGCGTTCCAAGATACGATCATGGATACGCTTATCCGTGCTCAACGTATGAAAGGCAAAAACACGCTTTGGCAAGTGGGTACTGACCACGCTGGTATCGCAACTCAAATGGTTGTTGAGCGTAAGATTGCTGCTGAAGAAGGCAAAACAAAACACGACTACGGCCGTGAAGCTTTCATCGACAAGATCTGGGAATGGAAAGGCGAATCAGGTGGCACGATCACTCAACAACTTCGTCGTCTTGGTGCATCTGTAGATTGGGATCGTGAACGATTCACTATGGATGACGGCCTATCGGCTGCAACTCAAGAAGTGTTTGTTCGTCTATACGAAGAAGACCTAATCTACCGTGGTAAGCGTCTAGTAAACTGGGATCCTAAACTGCACACTGCAATCTCTGATCTTGAAGTTGAAAACAAAGACAAAAAAGGTTTCATGTGGCACTTCCGCTACCCGCTAGCGAACGGTGTTAAAACGGCTGATGGTAAAGACTACATCGTTGTTGCGACGACTCGTCCAGAAACCATGCTTGGCGATACTGGTGTTGCTGTTAACCCAGAAGATCCTCGTTACAAAGATCTTATCGGCAAAGAAATCCTACTTCCTGTTGTTAACCGTCTTATCCCTATCGTAGGCGATGAGCACGCAGACATGGAAAAAGGCACAGGTTGTGTGAAGATCACACCTGCTCACGACTTTAACGATTACGAAGTGGGTAAGCGCAACAACCTTCCAATGATCAACATCCTAACGTTCAACGCTGATATCCGTGATGCTGCTGAAGTATTCACGACTAACGGCGAAGAAAGCGATGTTTACTCAACAGATATCCCTGCTAAGTACCAAGGCATGGAGCGTTTTGCTGCACGTAAAGCTATCGTTGCTGAATTCGATGAGCTTGGTCTGCTTGAAGAGATCAAAGATCACGACCTTACCGTCCCTTACGGTGACCGTGGTGGTGTGGTTATCGAACCGATGCTGACTGATCAATGGTACGTGCGCACAGCACCTCTTGCAGAGCCTGCTGTTAAAGCGGTTGAAGATGGCCAAATCCAATTCGTACCTAAACAATACGAAAACATGTACTTTGCGTGGATGCGTGACGTGCAAGACTGGTGTATCTCTCGTCAACTTTGGTGGGGCCACCGTATCCCAGCATGGTACGACAACGATGGTAAAGTTTACGTAGGTCGCACTGAAGAAGAAGTTCGTGAAAAGAACAACCTAGCGCCTGTTGTTGTGCTTAAGCAAGACGACGACGTACTAGATACTTGGTTCTCTTCTGCGCTTTGGACGTTCGGCACACAAGGCTGGCCTGAAGATACTGAAGCACTGAAAACATTCCACCCATCTGAAGTACTAGTATCTGGTTTTGATATTATCTTCTTCTGGGTTGCTCGTATGATCATGATGACCATGCACTTCGTGAAAGACGAAGATGGCAAAGCTCAAGTACCTTTCAAAACTGTTTACATGACGGGTCTTATCCGTGATGAAAACGGCGACAAGATGTCTAAGTCGAAAGGTAACGTACTTGACCCAATCGACATGATTGACGGCATCGGCCTTGAAGAGCTAGTAGAGAAGCGTTGTGGCAACATGATGCAACCTAAACTGGCTGCTAAGATCGAAAAGAACACACGTAAAACATTCGAAAACGGTATCGAACCCTACGGTACTGACGCACTGCGTTTCACTCTTGCTGCTATGGCTTCAACTGGCCGTGACATCAACTGGGACATGAAGCGTCTTGAAGGTTACCGTAACTTCTGTAACAAGCTATGGAACGCAAGCCGTTACGTACTTATGAACACAGAAGAGCACGACTGTGGCATGTCACTGTCTGTAGAAGACCGTGCAAACATGGAATTCTCTCTAGCGGATAAGTGGATTGAATCTCAGTTTGAAGTTGCAGCGAAAGAGTTTAACGCTCACCTAGACAACTACCGTCTAGACATGGCAGCAAACACGCTTTACGAATTCATCTGGAACCAATTCTGTGACTGGTACCTAGAGCTCACTAAACCTGTTCTTTGGAAAGGGTCTGAAGCTCAACAACAAGCGACTCGTTACACGCTTATCACGGTTCTAGAGAAGACTCTACGTCTTGCTCACCCTGTTCTTCCTTACATCACTGAATCCATCTGGCAGAGCGTTATTCCGCTGATCGACGGCGTTGAAGGCCCTGATGCAGAAGAAAGAACCATCATGACTCAAGCGCTTCCTCAGTTTAATGAAGCTAACTTCAATGCTGAGATCGTTGACGACATCGAATGGGTTAAGACTTTCATCACCGCTATCCGTAACCTACGTGCGGAATACGACATTGCACCAAGCCAAGGCTTAGAAGTAATGATCAAAGTGGCTGATGAGAAAGATGCTGCTCGTATCGAAGCGAACAAGATCGTTCTGAACTCTCTAGCTAAACTAGACGACATTAAAGTTCTAGCAGACGGCGAAGAGACTCCGGCTTGTGCAACTAAACTGGTTGGCAAATCTGAGCTGATGATCCCAATGGCGGGTCTTATCGACAAAGATGCAGAGCTTGCTCGTCTAGATAAAGAAGTGGCTAAGACTCACGGTGAGATTAAGCGTATCGAAGGTAAGCTAGGTAACGAAGGTTTCGTTGCTAAAGCACCAGAAGCGGTTATCGCGAAAGAGCGTGAAAAGCTAGAAGGCTACCAAGAGACTCTTGTTAAGCTTGAAGAGCAAAAAGCGACAATCGCTGCGCTTTAAAACCGAGTGACCGAGAAGCCTTAGAACTTCTCACTCTAGACAAAAAGGTTGGCCTTCATGGTCAGCCTTTTTTTGTGCCCTAACTCTCAGTCAGCATCACACCATTTCATTGATAGCTTTTGCCTATCAAAACAATCTTAATTACCCATTATATTTAATGATAATAATTCTCAATAATAGACCTATCGAAACAACACAACGATTGAGTAATTATCATGAAAAAGACACTAACCTTTGCTGCATTACATTTTACTATCGCATTTAGTGTCGCTTATGTACTAACAGGCGACATCTTAATTGGTAGCTTAATCGCTATGATTGAACCCTCTGTGAATACTGTTGCCTTCTATTTTCATGAAAAGGCGTGGGCTCAAGTTCCAGCACTTAAAGCTCGTCAGTGGATGACCAAATTAAAAACAGCAAGCTTTGCTACCATCCACTTTAGTGTTGCCTTTACTGTTGTCTACTTGTTGACTGGAGATGCTTTTATCGGCGGTGTGATGGCTTTACTAGAGCCAACTCTAAATACCGTTGCTTACTACTTCCACGAGAAAGTCTGGTTACGAAAAGCTGAAAACCAAGCTGTACAAGCTCAGTTTTGTTTACATCAACACGCTTAACCTAAACCTCACTGAGGGATTAAAGTAACCTGCTTCGAATAACAACATTCATCTTACCATTGACAAAGTTGCGCATCGCAATTAAATTAATTGCGGTGCGCAACTTTGTTTCTTAATCCAAAGGTAGGTAGTTATGAATTCTCAACAGTTAAGAGACTATTCTCGTCAAACGGTTCGTTTACTTGGCATGCTTGATAAACAGTGTGGTGATGTCGACCTCACTCCAGTCCAGGCTCATACTCTTGGTGAAATCCAGTTGCAGCCAATCACCATCAACCAATTGGCACAGCAACTCAACGTAGATAAATCGAATGCTAGCCGCACTGTCACGGGTCTGATCAAACTTGGCTTAGTTGAAAGCCTAGAGAATCCAACAGACAAACGTAGCCAATTAGTCGCCCTGACCACTCAAGGTATTGATGCGTTATCTCAACTCGACCAGCAGCAAAGCATCTTCTTTGAAAAAGTACTCTCGGCACTCAATGGCAACGAACAACAACGACTTAAGCAAGGGCTTGAGAGTTACTTAAAAGGGTTAACGAAAGCATGCCAAGCGGATGAATTTGTATTACGCCCACTCACAGAGTCAGACAACCAACAATTAGCAGAAGTCATTCGCCAAGTTTCGGCTGAGCATGGACTCACAGAAGATAAAGGCTATGGCGTGGCCGATCCAACACTCGATGATATGTACTCTGTCTATAGCCAAGCGAATGCAATGTACTGGGTTATCGAACACAACGGAAAGATCGTCGGAGGCGGTGGCTTTGCCCCTCTAGCTGGTAAACCCAATGTGTGTGAGCTACAAAAGATGTACTTCTTACCTCAAACTCGAGGGCATGGCCTAGCCAAGCGGATTGTTGCTTTGAGCTTAAAGCAAGCCAAACAACTTGGGTATCAACACATCTATTTAGAAACGACGGAGTGCTTAGGTGCTGCGGTCAAACTCTATGAGAAACTTGGGTTTGAGCATCTTGACTCAGCTTGGGGAGAAACAGGCCACGACGCTTGTGAGGTTGTCATGGCCAAGTCGTTATAAGCAGAATGCGCCGCTATAGCGAAAGAAGATAGCGCTAAAATATAAGGAGTTAGCGTAGAAAGTTACTGACGCAAGAAGTTGGGTTCAAGGCAACAAAAGAACTCTCTTCTTGCCCATCAAGTACCACTTCTAATGGGTATAGATGCTTAGGGTTAGGATTCTCAATATCAAAAAGGATCGGCGCCTCAACCTGGAACACGACGCCAGTATGTTCAGCGCGTACATCAATCGGCATCACGAGTGTCATACCATTAAACTTGATGGATGCCGATACTAACCCCGCCTTTAGCGTTTGATAGATAACATCCACTTTAAACTCACAACCACCACCGTGGTGCCAGATTTGCTCGGTGACGACTTGTTCAAGCTTCACATTACGAACAAACTGCAAATACGGTGCGTGCCAAATCCCAATACGTGAATCTGATTTAGTAACGGCTGCTGAAGATACAGAGTCATCCATATCCTCTTCAAGTAACAGGCTCTCCTCTTCTTCAAGGAAAAGGATCTCAAAACGATTGCGACCAAGCTGCATATAAGGGCGAATGTCTTTACGATATTCAGCTTCGCTACCATCACAGTCAAACACGGCAACGCCATTGAGTCGTACTTCTGCAAAGTAGTCAACGCCTGCGACAACTAGCTCAACAAATGGGCACGCCAACATGGCATCATCCACTTCGATATCATGCATCAGGTGCCACTCTTGCTCTGCGATTTCCTCTTCACTCAAGTGATCAGGGAGTTTAGAGCTTAACGGAGCAGGAAAGGTAATGTCATCTTGTGGGATTGAGAGATCCGTCAGTGGCGAAATTTGCCAAAGACCATCGAGAGGTAGCCGCATGTCATTCCTTGAGCTAGATCAATTTTGACCGCATTATAATGAATGAATGCATATAAATACATTTATTTTTCTGAGGACAAAAAAATGCCAGCTAGTCGCTGGCATTCTTTTAAAATTAGGAAAGAATTACTCTTCGCCTCCATCATCTTCTTCAGGGTAGATAGCATCTGCACCTTCGTAGTAAGTGCCCCAACCGTCATAGATAATGTCAAATTTTTCTGCAAGATTCACAAGCTTTTCAACTTGCTCATCAATTGCTTCTGCATTCAGAGTACACTGCATCGTTGCATCACAACAAAGTAGCTTCTTACCATCTTCGTCTTCTGTCTCTTCAGCTTCAAGCACTTCAAAGCCCATTTTGAATGCTTCAACAACCGCTTTCTCAAGTACGTCGAAATCTTCAGCGAATAGGTGATGCTCAATATCGTATAGAGCTTCAGGATCGCTACCATCTTCAATTAATGCTGTAATGATGTCGCGAGTCTCTTCCTTTTGAAATTCAATTAATTCCGCTACTGATAGATATTCATCTTCGTGAGACATGTGTCTGCTCCAGAGTGTTGACTATGAAAAGATCAAATTTGATTGCCACGAAATATGGCACGGATCGTCTAGAAAAGCCACCTAGATCAGGCTTAGAAAGGTAAGTTTATTGCGAGATAGCAAAGGCGATATCGATTCAAAATTTAAATCAAAATCACATAAACAAATTTTCAACATTTTATTAACCATCGTGTATTTTAGCATTTCATTTTTATTATTACTTTTAGTCTTAGTCTTAAAAAATTGAGTGGTTAGTCATATCAAATGCATACTGACGATCTCTTGACTGATGCATAAAACCTCATTAAAAAGTAAATAACTGCATATTTTTTGAATGGAAAATCATGTTCACCAAGCATAGTGGATCATCGAATAACTAAAATTTGAGCATAGAACCGCAAAAAGTTTGTTCCAGAATTAAGCCTTTCGATTGGATTTTAATACCATAAAACTTAAATAACTCAGAATTTAAACCCAAAAACATCAGAACAATACAGCCTTTACACAATCTTCAAAACTTGCATATTACGATCAAGCTTGTCATAAATAGAAGTTGGATTAATAGTAAGGATGCAAAATGAGTAAGCTGTACGTTGGCTCCGAAGTCGGTCAATTAAGACGAGTTCTCCTAAATAGACCGGAAAGAGCACTCACCCACCTCACCCCTTCAAACTGTCACGAACTTCTATTTGATGATGTACTTGCCGTTGAAGCTGCTGGTGAAGAGCATGATGCCTTTGCAGAAACACTGCGTGACCAAGACGTTGAAGTGCTGTTGCTGCATGACCTATTAGTTGAGACACTCGCAGTGACTCAAGCTCGTGAATGGCTGCTTAATACTCAAATCTCTGATTTTCGTTACGGCCCTACATTCGCACGTGAGTTAAGAGAGTACCTTGCTCAAATGGACAATGAGCACTTAGCCACGCTCCTACTTGGTGGTTTAGCCTACTCAGAGCTTCCTATCAAATCATCATCGATGCTACCGAAGATGCATCGTCCACTCGATTTCGTTATCGAACCGCTCCCTAACCATCTATTTACCCGCGATACCTCATGCTGGGTTTACGGAGGCGTCTCCCTTAACCCTATGATGATGCCAGCTCGTCAACGAGAAACGAATCACTTGCGAGCAATATACCGCTGGCACCCTGTATTCGCTGGACAAGATTTTATTAAGTATTTCGGTGATGAAGATCTTCATTACGACAACGCCAATATTGAAGGCGGCGATGTACTGGTTATTGGTAAAGGCGCCGTTCTTATCGGTATTTCAGAGCGTACTAAGCCACAAGGTGTTGAAAACCTAGCGGCAAGTTTATTCAAATCCGGTCAAGCGAAAGAAGTCATTGCGATTGATTTACCAAAGCACCGTTCTTGTATGCACCTTGATACGGTAATGACACATATGGATATCGACACCTTCTCAGTTTATCCTGAGATTGTTCGCAAAGACCTGGACACCTGGCGCTTAACGCCAAAAGAAAATGGCGAGATGCGTGTAGAAAAGGCTGACAACTACCTTTCTGCTATTGAAGGTGCATTAGGACTCGATCAACTGAAAATCATAACCACGGGTGGTGACAACTACGAAGCTGAGCGTGAACAGTGGAATGACGCTAACAACGTACTAACGGTGAAACCGGGTACGGTTATCGGTTATGAGCGTAATGTTTACACCAATGAGAAATACGACAAAGCAGGAATCGAAGTACTGACGATTCCGGGCAACGAACTCGGTCGTGGCCGTGGTGGCGCTCGTTGTATGAGTTGTCCTATCGAAAGAGACGGTATCTAAGTCAAATAGCTCAACTAATCTCAAACAATAGTGTATCTAGGCCAGTATTATTTTACTGGCCTTTTTTATCAAAAAAATAAAATAAGTATTCACAAATATAGCATTTTTATGTTTAACTGGATTCTTCATTGATTCTATATACCCAAGGAGCGAGAGATGGCCTTTAATCTTCGCAATCGTAACTTTCTAAAACTTCTCGACTTTACTCCTAAAGAGATTCAGTTTTTACTCGATCTGTCTGCTGACCTAAAAAAAGCTAAGTATGCAGGTACAGAGCAAAAAAAGCTTAACGGTAAAAACATCGCTTTGATCTTTGAAAAAGCATCAACTCGAACTCGATGTGCTTTTGAAGTCGCCGCCTTTGATCAAGGTGCTCAAGTCTCTTATTTGGGTCCTTCTGGTTCTCAGATTGGTCAGAAAGAATCAATGAAAGATACGGCTCGTGTATTAGGTCGTATGTACGATGGTATTGAATATCGTGGTTTTGGCCAAAGCATTGTCGAAGATCTTGGCGCATACGCTGGTGTGCCGGTTTGGAATGGTCTAACCGATGAATTTCATCCAACCCAGATCTTGGCTGACTTCCTCACAATGCTTGAGCATGGTCGTGGTAAACATCTGCACCAAATCAGCTTTGCTTATCTTGGTGATGCACGTAATAATATGGGGAACTCTCTATTAGTGGGTGCAGCTAAAATGGGCATGGATATCCGCCTTGTAGCGCCAAAAGCATTTTGGCCAGAAGAACAACTTGTCGAAAAGTGCCAAGCCATTGCACAAAGCTCTGGTGCAACAATCACACTAACTGAAGACGTAACTGAAGGTGTGAAAGGCTGTGATTTCCTATACACCGATGTTTGGGTTTCGATGGGTGAAGCACCAGAAGCCTGGGACGAACGCGTGGCTGTAATGACGCCTTACCAAGTAAATATGGATGTCATAAAGCTCACAGGTAACCCTCAAGTGAAGTTCATGCATTGCCTGCCAGCTTTCCACAACAATGAAACCGTGATCGGCCAACAAGTCGCAGATAAGTATGGAATGAACGGTTTGGAAGTAACAGACGAAGTGTTTGAATCTGATTACTCTATTGTGTTTGATGAAGCAGAGAATCGCATGCACACCATCAAGGCGGTAATGGTGGCAACCTTAGGTCAATAACGAAGAATGAAAGTAAACAAAAGCTTGATGTAATCGCTTGCGCTCACAATTTGAAAGCGTATAATTCTCGGCAATTTGTCTGAGAGTAGTGAAAATGACGCCAACTAATATTGTGAAAACACATAATAAAATTGTGAAAACACCTAATATTGATCGCAAGCTAAGATGCTTAACAGGTCGTCTATTCTGCTTTTCAGCACTTTTTTAAAGCCTCCCATTATGGGAGGCTTTTTTATGGCTAATACATTATTATGAGGAAGAAGATCATGGCGAATTCGCTCTATCAAAAGCACATCATCTCAATTCCAGAGCTTTCTCGTGAAGAGCTAGAATTAATTGTTCAAACGGCAGGTCGGCTAAAGGCTGAACCAAACCCAGAACTCATCAAGAACAAAGTTGTTGCAAGCTGCTTCTTCGAACCTTCAACGCGAACTCGTCTCTCTTTTGAAACGGCTATTCAACGCATCGGCGGTGATGTGATTGGTTTCGACAGTGGTGGTAACACTTCACTGGCGAAGAAAGGCGAAACGCTAGCAGACTCAGTACAGGTTATCTCTTCATACGTTGATGCTTACGTAATGCGCCACCCTCAAGAAGGCGCAGCGCGTCTAGCCTCTGAGTTCTCTAACGGTGTGCCTGTTATTAACGCAGGTGACGGTGCAAATCAACACCCGACACAAACGCTATTAGACCTGTTCTCTATCGCCGAAACTCAAGGCCGCCTCGACAACCTGAACGTTGCATTCGTTGGTGACCTTAAGTACGGCCGTACGGTTCACTCTTTAACTCAAGCCCTAGCTAAATTCGACAACATCTGTTTCTACTTCGTTGCTCCAGAAGCACTGGCGATGCCTGACTACATTTGTGAAGAGCTTGATGAAGCAGGCATCAAGTACCAACTGCTGACAGACATGGAAGATGTCATTCCTGAACTTGATGTTCTTTACATGACTCGAGTTCAAAAAGAACGTTTTGATGAATCGGAATATGCGCACATCAAATCAGCGTACATCCTGACCGCTTCGATGCTGGAAAATGCACGTGATAACCTAAAGGTTCTTCACCCTCTTCCTCGTGTTGATGAAATTACTGTCGATGTCGATAAAACACCTTACGCGTACTACTTCCAGCAAGCAGAGAACGGTGTTTACGCACGTGAAGCACTGCTAGCCCTTGTTCTTAACGAAACACTGTAGAGGAGAGATATCATGTCTAAAGAGACTCAATTAAAAGTTGAAGCAATCAAAAATGGAACGGTTATCGACCATATCCCAGCCAACATCGGGATCAAGGTGCTAAAACTGTTCGACATGCATAACTCAAATCAGCGAGTAACGATTGGCCTAAACCTGCCATCTTCTGCGCTCGGTGGAAAAGACCTGCTCAAAATTGAAAATGTGTTTATTACGGAAGAGCAAGCGAGCAAGTTGGCACTTTACGCGCCTCACGCAACCGTTAACCAAATCGAAGATTACGCAGTCGTTAAAAAGCTGCCATTAGAACTTCCTGAGCAAATCAACGACGTATTTGAGTGTCCAAACACCAACTGCATCACTCACAACGAGCCCGTTGAAAGCAGCTTTAAGATCTTTGAAAAAAATGAAGATATTCGATTAAGGTGTAAGTACTGTGAAAAAGTTTTCTCTCGCGAAATCGTGACAGAAAGGTAACACGATACGGCAACACCGATCGAACGCAAAAACTACTCAATACCTCGTCTGTGCGGGGTATTTTACTCTTTACCTATCCTAAGTTTGAAGGCACACTGAAAATCAATTTTTATCTAATAATTGATGGAATAACTAATGACTAAAGTACTTCACACAGAATCTGCTCCAGCTGCAATCGGCCCATACGTACAAGGTGTTGACCTTGGCAACATGGTACTGACTTCTGGTCAAATCCCAGTAAACCCAGCAACTGGTGAAGTATCTGCAGATATCGCAGAACAAGCTCGCCAATCTCTAGATAACGTTCAAGCCGTAGTTGAAGCTTCAGGCCTGACAGTAAAAGACATCGTAAAACTAACGGTATTCGTTAAAGATCTAAACGACTTCGGTACTGTAAACGAAGTTTACGGTAAATTCTTTGATGAACACGGTGTTGCAAACTACCCAGCACGTTCATGTGTTGAAGTAGCGCGTCTACCAAAAGATGTAGGTATCGAGATCGAGGCGATTGCAGTTCGCAAATAGATTTTAATATCTAGAATAAACGGTTTCTAGTAAACAAGTTGGTATAAAGCTGAACGTTTATCAGAGACAAAAAAGGTTGCCCTATTGGCAACCTTTTTATTGTTCATCGTTTCGCTTAGCTTAAATTACTTCTTATTAAGCTCAACCACTTCTTTGTCTAACTCTTCAAGCTTAGCAGCCATCTGCTCACGAGCTAGGTTAGCCAGTTCACGAACATTCGACTTGCTGTAGCCTTCAGTGCTGATAGGTGGCAACATCTCAACAATCACGTGACCATTATTCCAGCGGTTCAGCTTCACGTCACCCGTTGAGCTACACACGATAGGAATAATAGGCAAGCCAGCACCAATCGCAGCATGGAAAGCACCCGTCTTAAACGGCAACAGGCCGCGGCCACGAGAACGAGTTCCTTCAGGAAACATCCATACAGACACATCGCTGCCTTTTAGGCTATTAACCACTTGATCAATCGTACCCACAGCTTTGCTGCGGTTCGCACGGTCGATCAAAATGTTACCCGTCAACCAGTAAAGCTGACCAAATAGAGGCATCCACGCTAGGCTTTTCTTACCCACTGTCACAACTTTAGGCGTTACCGCGGATGAAATCGTGAATAGGTCCCAGCTGTTTTGGTGGTTGGCCACATAAACATGCTGCCCGCGAGAGTATGCATCTTCCGGGATACGCAGCTCCAGCTTCATACCAAAGACTCTTGACATACGTCCAAAGTAACGGCCAAAAGTAAATACGTGTTTCGGGTTACGGGGGCTTAATAAACAGTAGCCACACCCAAATACAAACATAAGAATCGCAAATATCGCTAAAGCGAAAATACGTAAGATTGCTATCATTTTGTTCCTCACCAACCGTAACATTTATTTATCTGCTAACAGAGAATAGTAACAGAGTCATTTACGGTAAATACAACTATAAAAAAGCCGAAACCAAGGTTCCGACTTTTGTGTTTTTATCTTATTTACTCATGAAGACACTAACCTAAGTTAGTTAGGCTCATGAAATCGTGTGATGTTAGCACCTAAAGCTGACAGTTTATCTTCAATCTTATCGTAGCCACGATCGATGTGATAAATACGGTCAACGATGGTTTCACCTTGAGCAATACAACCAGCAATAACAAGGCTCGCTGATGCACGAAGGTCCGTAGCCATGACTTGAGCGCCGCTCAATTTCTCTGTTTCACCACAGATAGCCGTGTTACCTTCAATCTCAGCTTTTGCGCCCATTCGTTGTAACTCAGGAATGTGCATAAAGCGATTTTCGAAGATCGTTTCTGTAATCACACCACTGCCTTTTGCCATCATGTTTAGCAGCGTAAACTGTGCTTGCATGTCGGTTGGGAAACCAGGGTGTGGTGCTGTGACGATTTTCACCGCTTTCAGCTCACGACCTGTCATATCAAGGCTGATCCAGTCTTCGCCCGTTTCAACCTTCGCACCCGCTTCTTCAAGCTTCGCTAAGGCAGCTTCAAGAAGATGAGCGTTGGTATTGCGACAAACCACTTTACCGCCAGACACTGCCGCAGCAACAAGGAAGGTACCCGTTTCAATACGGTCAGCAACCACAGAGTGTTGACCACCACCAAGACGTTCAACGCCTTCGATAGTAATCGTGTCTGTACCGGCGCCAGAAATCTTAGCACCCAGTTTGTTTAGGAAGTCAGCAGTATCAACGATCTCAGGCTCACGCGCAGAGTTGTCTAATACTGTTTTCCCTTCCGCGAGTGTTGCTGCACACATGATAGTAATCGTAGCGCCAACGCTTACTTTATCCATCACGATGTGCGCGCCTTTCAAACGGCCATCAACATTTGCTTTCACATAACCATCTTCCAATGTAATGGTCGCACCTAGTTGTTCTAGGCCATGGATATGCAGATCAACAGGCCGAGCACCAATCGCACAACCGCCAGGAAGTGACACTTGCCCTTCACCAAAACGGGCCACTAGCGGACCTAAAGCCCAGATAGAAGCACGCATTGTTTTTACCAAATCATAAGGCGCACAAAACTCATTGATTTCGCTACCATCAACATGAACACTACCGTTGCGTGATACTTTTGCGCCTAAACGCTTTAGCAGTTCCATCGTAGTATCGATGTCACGTAGGTGAGGAACGTTACTTACTTCTACTGGCTCTTCAGCAAGAATTGAAGCAAATAAGATAGGTAGCGCTGCATTTTTTGCGCCTGAGATCGTCACTTCACCGCTTAACGGCTTGTCCGATCCAATAACTCGAAACTTTTCCATCATAAACCTTAAAGTGACATCAGTTTCTTATCACGTTCCCACTCTTCCGGCGTGAAAGCCTTAATAGAAAGAGCATGGATGTCATTGCGTTGAATGTATTCCATTAGTGGGCCGTAGATTAGTTGCTGCTTCTTAACTCGATTCATGCCATCAAAACATGGATCAACCGCAACAACTTCGTAATGACTGCCTTCCCCTTTCACGAAAATTTCCTGAAGGTTCAGTGCTTCTGCTAATAATTCTTGTACTTTTGTGCTGTCCACAAATAGCTCCTGCCTAATTTTTTATGTGTTCTGCCATCATTGGCTGGATATTGCTCAATTGGAACAACGTTCGTAATTGTTCTGGCACGAAACTGAGCATTATATGACAGTTTTGATTTTTTGCATGCTCTAATAAGTGAATTAGCATCACCATTCCTGCTGAATCGACTCGATTTATATGGCTAAGGTCAATTTCAACGCTCGATTCCGTCGTTTGCCACTTTTCCAATATACGCCAGATTGCAGGAACACTGTCTCGGTCGATATCACCGATCAGCTGATACTCTTTAGAGCTTAGTGCTTGCCATTGAGAATGGCTCATTATTTGTTACTCTCAAAACGAATCGGTTGTGCAGCTAATTTCTCTAGTTCGTCTGCAACTTGTAAGATGCCTTCTTGACGAATCTTAGTATTCCATTCCGATTGCTTGCTCGACAACAGGCTAATACCTTCAGCAACCATATCAAATGCTTTCCACTCGCCAGACTTCTTGTCTTTGCGAAGCTTAAATTCAAGCTTAATGTTTGGTCGCGGCGTATCGATGATATCGACCTTGATACTGGTAATACGGCTATCCGCTTTGATTTTTGGTTCTGGACCAAATTCAATCGTCTGATCTGTGTATTGAGTCAGCACTTGAGCATAAGAAGAAACCAGGTATTTACGGAATGAATCGATAAACACGCCCACGTCTTTTCTATCTGCGCCTTTCAAGTTTGGTCCAAGTAGCTTAAGAGCTGCATATTGTGCATTCACATAAGGCATCAACTCTTCTTCCACAATGACCTTCAATAACTCTGGATCTTGGTGGATGTTGTCTTGTTCACTCTTCAAACGCTCAAACGCCACTTCTGCAACTTGAGTCATCATCTGGTAAGGCTGAGTACGGTCAATCGATTCTACAGCAAAGGCTTGGGTAGACATAAGCAACGCCATTGCCGCCATAAACATTGATTTCAAGTAACCAATAGTTTTTAAATGACTAATATCTTTTAAATGACTAATAGTTTTCAACATCATCTTATTCCTTAGCTTCGCTGTCATTAGAACCACCAACGCTATACAGCACTTGGCCAATCAAATCTTCTAGTACTAATGCTGACTTGGTGTCTTCAATTGCATCACCATCGACCAGCATCTCTTCATCATCAAAAATAAAGCCTGGAACCAGACTAATGTACTGCTCACCGATTAAGCCAGACGTTAAAATTTGAGCGCTAGAGGTATCTGGAAATTGTGAGTATTTCCCGTCAATAGACAGTTCAACGACAGGAAGGTAGCTCTCGGTATCAAGCTCAATGCTTTTAACTCGTCCAACAACGACGCCACCCACTTTCACTGGAGAACGAACTTTTAGGCTGCCAATGTTGTCAAAGGTCGCTTTTAGATTGTAAGTATGGTTCGAACCTATGCCTTTTACGTCAGCGACTTGAAAGATCATGATTAAGATTGCGCAAATTCCGGCAATAACAAAGGTGCCGACCCATAATTCTAATTTTCGAGTTTGTTGCATGATTAATTCCCAAACATCAATGCGGTAAGAACAAAATCTAGCCCTAGTACCGCTAGAGAAGAGTGCACTACAGTGCGTGTGGTTGCCTGACTAATACCTTCTGAAGTCGGTACTGCGTCATAACCATTGAAAAGTGCGATCCAAGTTACGGTGATAGCGAAGACCATACATTTGATCATGCTGTTACCAATATCTCGGCCAAGTTCTACTGAAGACTGCATCGCAGACCAGAAACTGCCGTGATCAATGCCTTTCCAATCAACACCAACCAGTTGACCGCCCCAAATACCGACCGCCATAAAAATCATAGCAAGCAATGGCATTGAGATAAGCCCGGCCCAAAGACGTGGTGCAATAATGCGTTTAAGAGGGTCAACGGCCATCATCTCAAGGCTTGAGATCTGCTCTGTTGCCTTCATTAGACCAATTTCTGCCGTAAGTGCTGAACCGGCTCGACCTGCAAATAATAACGCAGTCACCACAGGCCCCAACTCACGTAACAGTGAAAGCGCGACCATTTGGCCAAGGTTTCCCTCAGCGCCGTAGTCAATTAACACGACATAGCCCTGTAGGCTAAGCACCATGCCGATGAACAAACCCGAAACTAAAATAATAGCCAATGACTGAACGCCAACGCTATAAAGTTGTTTTACTAATAAGGGGAAGTTTTTTAGTCGCGGGATGCCAAACAAAGCCCCAAATAACATCAGGCTTGCTCGACCAAATGACTCACAGATCGCAAGTGTACGCTTACCGACACCCGCAATAGTTTTAACAATCATATTAAAACAAATCCTTTTCTAAGCTCTTCGCAGGGAATCTAAATGGTACTGGACCATCGGCTTCGCCTTGCAAAAATTGCTGCACTCTCGGATCGCTATTGTTGTACAACTCATCAGGTGTTCCAGCGGCAATGATCTTGCTATCCGCCATGAGGTAAACCCAATCAGCAATACTCATCACCTCAGGCACATCGTGAGAAACGACAATAGAGGTTAAGCCCAAGGCTTGATTGAGGTTTCGGATCAATTCAACCAATACGCCCATAGTGATTGGGTCTTGGCCAACAAACGGCTCATCGTACATGATAAGTTCTGGATCCAGCGCGATCGCACGAGCCAACGCTGCTCTCCTCGCCATACCGCCAGACAACTCACTCGGCATTAATTGCGCTGCCCCTCGTAATCCTACCGCTTCAAGCTTAAGTAATACGATGGTACGAATGAATTTTTCATTAAGTTCAGTGTGCTCTCGCAGTGGAAACGCCACATTATCAAACACATTGAGATCAGTAAAAAGCGCACCTGATTGGAATAGCATGCTCATTTTCTTACGTGCTTGATACAGCTTTCGACGTGATAATGCAGGGATATTGTCGCCATCAAACCAAACTTCGCCTTTATCTGGCGGCAGTTGCCCACCAATCAAACGCAGTAAAGTCGTTTTGCCGATCCCAGACGGCCCCATGATTGCGGTTATCTTGCCTTGAGGCACCTCTAAACTGATGTCATCAAAGATAACGCGCTCACCGCGTGAGAAGCTGAGGTTCTTAAC
Organism: Vibrio sp. ECSMB14106; assembly: GCF_000972265.1. NCBI lineage: Bacteria > Pseudomonadati > Pseudomonadota > Gammaproteobacteria > Vibrionales > Vibrionaceae > Vibrio > Vibrio sp. ECSMB14106. The sequence goes on from NZ_LAUM01000020.1 coordinate 44,707, forward strand.
TTTCACAAGCTCAGTGTTCAACATATTTTTGTTGTTTCCTTGCTTTAAAAAACGCCAATTATGGCTGCAATAATAATGAGTCTACTTTAGAATTAAAAGCACTGTTCAATTAATTCATATTAAACATGAATCTATGCAGGGATTTGAAAGCATTAGAAAATTATCTATTCAGCTCTTTTTCTTACCGACTAACTAGTAATTAATTTGCCGAGTGACTTCCCTTTTATCTAGCAACAGGTCAAAATTAGCGGTTAATTCTTCGTTTTTTATTAATTTTTTTAGGAATCATCATGCTTGAAGCGATTGCGTTTCTTATTATCGGTCTAGGTTTTTTGGTGTGGAGCGCAGATAAGCTGGTCTACGGCGCCGCGGCTCTTGCTCGCAACTTCGGTATCTCACCACTAGTTATCGGTATGACGATCTTAGCAATGGGTTCTTCAGCTCCTGAAATGATGGTTTCTGCGACAGCAGCCCTTGACGGCAAAACAGATACAGCCGTAGGTAACGTTATCGGCTCAAATATCGCCAACATCGCCCTGATTTTAGGTATTACTGCGCTTATCAAGCCGTTATCGATTAGCTCTGGCGTCATTCGCCGTGAACTACCATTAATGATTGGTGTCACTCTACTAGCAGGCGCACTCCTCTGGGATAACCATTTAGGTTTCTATGAAGGCGTATTACTGTTTGTACTTTTTGCCGCGTTCTTGTTTGCCATGCTGCAAATCAGCCGCAGTGAGAAGAAAAACGGCGATGCCTTCCTGGATGAACAAGAATCCGAGATTCCTCAAGGTGTAAGTAATCCTAAAGCCGCGATGTGGGTCGTGATTGGTTTAATCATTCTGCCTTTGGCCGCCGACATGTTGGTTGATAACGCGGTGATCATCGCGAAATATTTCGGCATGAGTGATCTAGTGATTGGTTTAACCATCATTGCCGTTGGTACTAGTTTACCTGAACTTGCAGCGTCGCTTGCTGGTGTGATGAAAGGGGAAGATGATATGGCCGTTGGTAACCTCATCGGTTCAAACGTATTCAACATCCTTGCGGTTATGGGGATCCCGGGCATCCTAAACCCTTCGATCTTGAGCGAGTTCGCTATGGGGCGTGACTTCTGGGTAATGCTAGGCGTGTCGCTGCTGCTTGTTGTTATGGCACTAGGAAAATCTCGTAGCGTGAATCGTATTGAAGGCGGTGTGTTAATCGTGACGTTCGTGGCCTATCAAAGTTACCTACTAATGAATATGTCGGCTTAATTGTTAATTTAACTTCTCGTACTTGGAGTATTTGATGTCTCAGCCATTTGATTACCGCAGTGTTGCAAAACAAGTTTTGGACACCGAAGTTGCAGGTCTCACCCAATTAGACCAATATTTTAATGATGATTTTTGCAAGGCTTGCGACCTTATCCTGAACAACAAAGGCAAAGTCGTTGTGATGGGCATGGGGAAATCAGGTCACATTGGCAACAAAATCGCAGCCACATTAGCAAGTACCGGGACATCGGCTTTCTTTGTACACCCAGGTGAAGCAGCGCATGGCGACTTGGGTATGATCGAACCTGGCGATATTGTGATTGCAATATCCAACTCAGGTGAATCGGGAGAAATCCTCAGCCTATTCCCTGTATTGAAGCGTCTGAACATCAAGATCATCAGCATGACAGGTAAGCCAGCATCGAACATGGCGACCTTGTCCGATATTCATTTACAAATTTCAGTACCGGAAGAAGCGTGCCCACTGGGCTTAGCACCAACCACCAGTACCACGGCGACTTTGGTAATGGGTGATGCGTTAGCCGTTGCACTTTTGCAGGCTCGAGGATTCACCGCTCAAGATTTTGCACTGTCTCATCCAGGTGGCGCTTTAGGTCGTCAACTGTTGTTGAAGCTCGACGACATCATGCACACAGGCGATTCACTTCCTGTTGTAGCACCTGACGCACTAGTAAGAGACGCTCTACTAGAGATATCTCAGAAAGGCTTAGGCATGACGGCCATCGTTGGTGAAGATGGTCAAATGGCCGGTATTTTTACTGATGGTGATTTGCGCCGTATCTTAGACAAACGCGTTGATATCCATAACACGCAGATCGGTGATGTAATGACACTTAATCCGACGGTAGCTGAACCCAACATGCTTGCAGTTGAAGGCCTAAACTTGATGCAAGCTAAGAGCATCAATGGCCTGATGTTGTGCCAAGAAGGTAAACTGGTTGGAGCGCTAAACATGCATGACTTACTGAAAGCAGGAGTAATGTAATGACACAGACAGTCGAAACTCTATACGGCACGGTCGATGCTAATGTATTTGCAGTAGCAAAAGAGATCAAACTCCTAATTTGTGATGTCGATGGTGTCTTCTCTGATGGTCGCATCTACATGGGCAACAACGGTGAAGAGCTGAAAACCTTCCACACTCGTGACGGTTACGGTATCAAATCACTGATGAATGCAGGCATTGAAATCGCGATCATCACGGGTCGCAAATCTCAAATTGTTGAGAATCGTATGACCGCTCTGGGCATTAAGCTGATTTATCAAGGTCAAGACGATAAAGTTAAGGCATACCAAGATATTTGCGATAAGCTTTCTGTAAACCCTGAAAATACAGGTTACATCGGAGACGATCTGATTGACTGGCCTGTAATGGAAAAAGTTGGCTTGAAGGTCTGTGTGGCAGATGGGCACCCGCTACTTGCAAAGCGTGCAAACTACGTGACAACCATTAACGGTGGTCATGGTGCGGTACGTGAAGTCTGTGACCTTATTTTACAAGCAAGAAATGAACTCGACGTGCATAAAGGTTTAAGCATATGAGTTTTACTCGTATTATCTATTTAATACTCATATTTATTGCCTCTTGGTCGACCTATTACCTGTACGACAAAGAGCAAACATCAACGATACAAGTGGCTCCCAATTTGGAGCTGCCCGCGTTTAGTGGCAAAAGCCTGAACAACATTAGCTACGACGAAAGCGGTATTCGCAGCTATCAGGTTGAATCGACGTATTTAGAACACTACTCAGTGGTTGGCGATACGCACTTTCAAAACCCAGTTCTTTCGGTATTCCGTGAAGGGCATACGATTGAATGGCAAGTCACCGCTGATCGCGCGATTATGGATGAGAATCAAGTTGTCACTTTTTATGACAACGTCGTGGCAAAGAACCTGTTGCCAGAAGCCAGCTTCGATACAATGACCACAGATAAAATGGTTGTTGAGCTGCCTAGCCGAGATTTTTATTCAGATACTCCGGTCCATATGATCGGTACATTTTTTGAAACTGAGGGACAAGCAATGAAAGGTAACTTCGGTACCAACAATGCTACCCTCTTTAATTCTGTTCAAGGTAGATATGAAACTCTTACACCTTAGTTTATTCGCTTTGACCCTTGCGGCACCTAATGTCTATGCTCTGTCTTCGGATAGCGAGCAACCTGTCTACATTGACTCAGACAGCCAGCAATTGGATATGAAAAGTAACCAAGTGACTTTCCTTGGTGATGTGAACCTTAAACAAGGCAGCATCAATATCAATGCCGACAAGGTTATTGTTACTCGTAACGCCGTAAATGGTGAGATTGAAGAGATTCAAGGCTTCGGTAAGCCAGCAACCTTCTCTCAGCTTACTGACGACGGTAAGACACTCTACGGCGAAGCTGACGATTTACATTACCAGCTTGTTGCCGACCGACTGATCATGACCAAAAATGCGATGCTATCTCAAGATGGCAGCATCATTCGCGGTTCTAAGATCACTTACCAGATCGGTTCTCAGAAATTAGTCGCTGACAGTGGTGAAAACAAACGAGTGTCAACGGTTTTACAACCAACGGAAGTGAATAAGTAACGATGGCTGTCTTAAAAGCAAAAAACCTAGCGAAAACCTACAGTAAACGTAAGGTGGTAACCGACGTAAGCTTGCAGGTAGAGTCAGGCCAGATCGTCGGCCTGCTTGGACCGAACGGTGCAGGTAAAACCACGTCTTTCTATATGATAGTTGGTCTGGTTGCGCGTGATGAAGGCACCATCAGCATTGATGACCGAGACATCAGTATCTTACCAATGCACAGTCGATCTCGCCTTGGTATCGGATACCTACCTCAAGAAGCGTCGATTTTCCGCAAGTTGTCTGTAGAGAACAACATCATGGCGGTTTTACAAACCCGTGATGAGATGACCAACGAACAACGCCAAGATAAACTGGAAGACCTGCTAGAAGAGTTCCACATCCAACATATCCGCACCAGCAATGGTATGGCTCTGTCAGGTGGTGAGCGTCGTCGTGTAGAGATTGCTCGAGCACTCGCAGCAAACCCGCAGTTCATTCTATTAGATGAACCATTCGCTGGTGTTGACCCGATCTCAGTAATCGATATCAAAAAAATCATTGTTCACCTGCGCGATCGCGGCTTGGGCGTTTTGATTACCGACCACAACGTTCGTGAAACATTAGACGTGTGTGAAAAAGCTTACATCGTAAGCCAAGGACACCTGATTGCTGAAGGTACTCCTGAAGATGTTCTCAATAACGAGCAAGTTAAACAAGTTTATCTAGGCGAACAATTCCGTCTATGATTAGATAGAGAGTATCGAGAATTCTAAGAATAATAACTAGGTAAGTCACACTGAATGAAACCCTCATTACAACTTAAGCTAGGCCAACAGTTAGCAATGACCCCTCAATTGCAGCAAGCGATTCGTTTGTTGCAATTGTCTACTTTAGATTTGCAACAAGAGATCCAAGAAGCACTTGAATCTAACCCACTACTCGATGTCGAAGAAGGCAATGAAGATACGCCGATATCGGAAGAAAAACCTAGCAGTGACGAGAAAGAAACAGTTGAAGCCACAGAGCAAGACTTACCTGATAGCTCTGATTTAATCGAAAAATCAGAGATTGGCAACGAACTCGAAATCGACACAACTTGGGAAGATGTCTACAGCGCAAACACTGGTAATACTGGTATTGCTATTGATGACGACATGCCCGTTTATCAAGGCGAAACCACACAAAGCTTGCACGACTATCTACTTTGGCAACTCGGCCTAACACCCTTCACTGACACTGACCGAAGTATCGCCTTCGCGCTGATCGATGCCATTGATGATTATGGCTACCTCACTGTTTCTTGTGAAGATATCCTTGAAAACTTTGATAACGAAGAGATCGAGCTTGATGAGATCGAAGCCGTTCGCAAACGAATTCAGCAATTTGACCCATTAGGCGTTGGTTCCGTGAACCTGCAAGATTGCTTGTTACTGCAACTCGCGACCTTTCCTCAAGATACCCCTTGGCTTAATGAAGCTAAGTTAGTACTTACTAGCCATATAGATCAACTAGGTAATCGTGACTATAAACTTGTCATAAAAGAAACCAAGTTGAAGGAAGCAGAACTGCGTGAGATTATGCAACTCATTCAGCAGTTGGACCCTCGCCCTGGCAGCAAAATTACACCGGATGAAACTGAATATGTGGTTCCTGATGTTTCAGTTTTCAAAGAGCTCGGTAAATGGATAGTCACCATAAACCCTGATAGCGTGCCTAAGCTTAAGGTAAATCAACAATACGCAGCTCTTGGTAGCAAAGGCAACAGCGCCGACAATCAGTACATTCGATCGAATTTGCAAGAAGCAAAGTGGCTAATTAAAAGCCTAGAAAGCCGAAATGAGACGTTACTCAAAGTTGCGAGATGCATTGTTGAACATCAGCGCGATTTCTTCGAACATGGCGAAGAGTCAATGAAGCCAATGGTCCTAAACGATGTTGCGTTAGCTGTTGAGATGCATGAATCCACAATATCCCGTGTGACGACTCAAAAGTTCATGCATACACCACGCGGCATCTTTGAGCTCAAATACTTTTTCTCGAGCCATGTTAGCACCGACAATGGTGGTGAGTGTTCATCTACAGCAATTCGTGCGCTCATTAAGAAGCTGGTCGCGGCGGAAAATACCGCGAAACCTCTCAGTGATAGTAAAATTGCTGCTTTGCTGGCTGATCAAGGAATTCAGGTAGCTCGACGTACCATAGCGAAATACCGTGAGTCTCTGGGTATTGCCCCATCAAGTCAGCGTAAACGCCTGCTGTAAAATAATTTAACTAACTATTTAATTTAGTTATAGCCATGCAACCAACTGAAAAGGAAAGTCTATGCAAATCAATATTCAAGGCCATCACGTTGATCTTACCGATTCAATGCAAGACTATGTTCACACTAAGTTAGACAAACTTGAGCGCTTTTTTGATCATATCAATAGCGTCCAGGTTGTATTACGAGTTGAGAAAGTTGATCAAATAGCAGAAGCGACTCTTCATGTTAATCAAGGAGAAATCCATGCAACAGCAACAGATGAAAATATGTATGCTGCGATTGATTCATTAGTTGATAAACTAGTCCGTCAACTCAACAAGCACAAAGAAAAGCTAAGTAGCCACTAACATGCAATTAAGCGAAGTACTTTCATTGGACTGCACTAAAAGTGCTGTCCAATGCACGAGCAAAAAAAGAGCCCTTGAACTCATCAGCCAGATTGCAGCAGAAAGCTGCGGTCAAGATTCAACAGAACTGTTTGAGTGCATGTTGAGCCGTGAAAAAATGGGCAGTACTGGTATTGGTAATGGTATCGCTATTCCTCATGCTCGTATGAGTGTCAGTGATAAAGCGATCGCAGTGCTGCTGCAATGCCAAGCTCCAATCGAATTTGACGCTATTGACAACCGCCCTGTCGACCTATTATTTGCTCTTCTTGTCCCTAGCGAACAGTGTAAGGAACACCTAAAAACCCTTTCTTGCATGGCAGAGCGCCTTAACGACAAGCAGACTCTTAAACAATTGCGTAATGCTCAAAGCGATCAAGAGCTTTATGACATCATGATTCAAGTACCACCTGGCGAGTAATAATATGCGACTCATCGTTGTAAGTGGCCAATCGGGGGCCGGTAAAAGTGTTGCGCTACGAGTCCTCGAAGACTTGGGGTATTACTGTGTCGATAACCTACCAGTAAATCTACTCAACGACTTCGTCAAATCCGTCAGTGAGATCAATCAAAACGTTGCCGTTAGTATTGATATTCGTAACCTACCGAAAGAGCCTCAATTAGTCACAGATACACTAGAACAACTAAAATCTGCCACTGATATTGACGTGAACGTTTTGTTCCTAGATGCGAGTAAGCAAACACTGCTTAAACGCTATAGCGAAACACGTAGAATTCACCCTCTATCTATTGGTCAAGAAAAGCTATCACTTGAGCAAGCTATCGATTTAGAGAAAACACTCTTGGCTCCCCTTGCAGAGCAAGCCAGCATTGTAATTGACAGCAGTGAATGCAACCTTTACGAATTGAGTGAAAAGGTTCGCTTTAAAGTGGAAGGCAAAGAGAAGCAAGAGCTGATTATTGTCTTTCAATCGTTCGGTTTTAAGTTTGGCTTACCAAGTGACGCTGACTATGTGTTTGATGTTCGCTTCTTGCCAAACCCTCACTGGGAGCCAGACCTACGACCATTAACCGGTCTTGATGCTCCGATTCATTCTTTTCTAGAAAAACACCCCGAAGTTATTGAACTCAAGCAACAGATCCAAGGCTTTGTTGAGCAGTGGTTACCAATGTTAGAGAAGAATAATCGTAGCTACCTAACGGTCGCGATTGGCTGCACTGGCGGTAAGCACCGCTCAGTTTATCTGACACAAAAAATTGGTGAGTACTTCGAACAACTTGGCCATCAAGTACAAATCAGACACGCCTCCCTAGAGAAGCACCAACAGGGCTAACCATGGAATTAACTCGAACTGTACTGATCCAAAACCGTTTGGGTCTTCACGCTAGAGCAGCCGTAAAGTTGGTTGAACTTGCACAAAGCTTTGATGCCACCATTACTATTCATAGCGAAGACGATAAGATCGCGACGGCAGACAGCGTTATGGGACTATTGATGCTGGAATCAGCACAAGGGCAACACATCACAATTCAAGCCATAGGCAGCGATTCACAGCAGGCGCTTGATGCCGTCTGTCACCTCATTGAAGATAAGTTTGATGAAGGTGAATAAGAGAAAAAGCGTTACTCACAACGCCTAATACTTAAATAAATAGCCAACCAATATTAAATATTAGTTCTACCTAAGTTAATGATTTAAATAAGCCCTAGAATTAAGTTACTATTCTAAATATTGTTAGAATAATGAGATAGGAGGAACATATGGCAGAGCAATTAGAATTTGACCAAGCTCACCAAACCCTCCAAGAAGTCAGCGAAGCCCTAGAAAATGGGCGATTTGTTCACGTACGCCGACAACTTCAGGACATGGAGCCTGAAGATATTGCACACCTTTTAGAAGCATCCCCTCGCAAAAGTCGTGATGTACTCTGGCAACTCACCGATCCTGAAGACTTCGGTGAAATTCTTGATGAATTAAACGAAGACGTCAAAGATGCTCTTGTGTCAAAAATGGCACCAGAAACATTGGCAGAAGCAACCGAAGGCATGGAAACCGATGACGTCGCGTACGTACTTCGAAGCCTACCCGACGATGTTTCTCGCGAAGTCCTTTCTCAGATGGACTCCGTTGACCGTGCTTTGGTTGAGACAGCACTATCATACCCAGAAAATTCTGCGGGTGCGTTAATGAATACCGACGTGATCACGATTCGTGGTGACGTCGATGTTGATGTTGTTTTGCGTTATCTACGTATGCGTGGTGAACTTCCGGACGCTACCGATACTTTATATGTCATCGATGAAGAAGAGCGTTTGATTGGTAACTTATCATTAACGACCCTGATCACAACACAACCGGATGTTGCAGTCTCTGAGGTGATGGAAGATGCAGACGAAGCTATCGCCGTTGAAACCAGCGCTTCCGATATTGCGAGCCTGTTTGAACGTCGTAACTGGGTTTCTGCGCCAGTTGTCGATAGTAACCAGCATCTTGTGGGCCGTATCACTATCGATGACGTGGTTGATGTTATCCGTGAAGATGCCGAACACTCAATGATGAGTATGGCGGGTATGGATGATGACGAAGATACCTTCGCACCGGTCGTAAAATCCGCTCGTCGTCGTAGCGTCTGGCTTGGTGCTAACGTACTCGCAGCACTGGCTGCGGCTTCAGTATCGAACATGTTTGAAGCAACGCTCGACCAAATGGCAGCGATTGCAGTACTGATGACGATTGTACCTTCAATGGGCGGGGTTGCCGGCAACCAAACCGTTGCTCTGGTGATTCGTGGTTTAGCGCTCGGTCATATTGGTGATAGTAACAAGCGTGAATTGCTACTTAAAGAAGCGGCTATCGGCTTCCTAAACGGCGTGTTATGGGCCGTTATCATTGGTGGTATCGTAGTAGCCTGGAAGGGTAACTGGATACTGGGAGGCATCATCTCCGCAGCGATGATGACCAACTTACTTGTCGCTGGTATTGCCGGTGTAACCATTCCGGTGATGTTGAAGAAAATGAACATCGACCCTGCACTTGCGGGCGGTATGGCTCTCACTACTGTCACCGATGTTATTGGCCTATCGGTGTTCCTAGGCTTAGCGACCATACTGATCTAGTTAGCAGAAGCAACTAGCCAATTTTTGGCGAAATACAAAAAACAGAAAGGGAGCCATCAGCTCCCTTTTTAATTCATCAAAATAGCGTTAATTAAATTACTCGCCCGCGACTTTCATCGACTCAAGCAAGATAGAACCGGTTTGAATCTGTGAACGCATTTCAACATCGTTACCGACTGCCACGATCTGATTAAACATGTCTTTTAGATTACCGGCTATCGTCACTTCCGATACTGGGTATTGGATCTCTCCGTTCTCAACCCAGAAACCTGCAGCACCACGAGAATAATCGCCCGTTACTGTGTTTACGCCTTGCCCCATCACTTCAGTGACTAGGAATCCAGTACCCAACTCTTTTAGCATCTGCTCAAAGTTTTGACCGGTCGATTTAACGAACCAGTTATGAATACCACCCGCATGACCGGTTGGTGTCATATCCATCTTACGCGCGGCATAGCTCGTTAGTAGGTAAGTAGCTAACACACCATCAGTGATGATTTCACGATCTTGAGTGTAAACACCTTCACTGTCGAACGGGCTTGAAGCCAAACCTCGTAAGATATGTGGACGCTCAGAGATATTGAACCAATCTGGCAAAATTTTCTGACCTAGATGATCCAGTAAGAACGACGACTTACGGTAAAGGTTGCCGCCACTGATTGCCATTACAAGGTGACCAATCAAGCCAGTAGCAACATCGTTAGCGAACATAATTGGGTATTGGCCTGTTGATAGCTTTTTCGCATCCAAACGGCTGATAGTCTTTTCAGCAGCCTCTTGACCTACACGCTCAGGCGTCCACAGATCGTCACGGTGACGAGCAACGGTATAGCTGTAGTCGCGTTCCATTTCACCGTTAGCGCCTTGTCCAATCACACAGCAACTCGTGCTATGGCGGCTTGAAGCGTAGCTTGCGAGTAAGCCATGGCTGTTACCGTAAACCTTAACGCCGTAATGGCTGTCGTAGCTCGCGCCATCACTTTGTTTGATCTTGTCGCTATAAGCTAGCGCTTGCTTCTCAGCAGCAATTGCAATCTCAGCAGCATAGTCAGGGTTTGGTTCATCAGGGTGGAAAAGATCCAAATCTGGAATTTCTTTAACCATGTACTCTTTTGCTGCCGGACCAGCAAATGGGTCTTCAGATGTGTACTGAGCGATATCAAGCGCAGCCGCTACCGTTTGAGCAATCGCCTTTTCACTTAGATCGGATGTAGATGCGCTGCCTTTTTTCTGGCCACGGTAAACAGTAATACCTAGCGCACCATCACTATTAAATTCAACGTTTTCCACTTCACACATACGTGTTGAAACACTTAAACCCGTTGACTTAGTAATAGCAACTTCAGCGGCGTCGGCACTCACAGAGGCCATGTCCAATGCTTTTGCTACTGCGGCTTCTAGCTCAACTCTTTGCTGAGCGACTTGCTGTTTTACATCCATATCTATTCTAATTTTGTAGGTCAATATTACGTAGGATAACAAGAATTTCGCTTTCTCCCCAAGATTCTTGCTAAAATAGGCAATATATTCGTTTGAGATAGTGACATAGGCAGAAAAGATGGCTCGCAAAAACCAAAAAGCCCCATGGGAACCAGAAGAAGAAATCATCTGGGTAAGTAAGACAGAAATGAAAACCGACATGGATGCCCTGCAAAAGCTGGGAGAAGAGCTTGTTGGTTTAAAGCCTTCTGTATTAGACAAGTTTCCTCTGTCTGAAGATTTGGCACAAGCGATAAAAGATGCACAACGCTTTAAAAATGAAGCGAAGCGTCGTCAACTTCAATACATTGGTAAAGTAATGCGTAGTGTCGATCCTGAGCCAATTCAAGCGGCTTTGGATAAAGTACGTAACAAGCACTCACAAGCAACCGCTGAGCTGCATAAGCTTGAACAACTGCGTGACCGTGTTGTAGCTGAAGGCGATACTGCCATTTCAGACGTTATGGAGATGTACCCTGAAGCAGACCGTCAACGTCTTCGTCAGCTAGCGCGTCAAGCTAACAAAGAAAAATCAGCGAACAAGCCAGCCAAAGCTTCTCGTGAAATTTTTCAAATCTTAAAAGAGCTAAAGTTAGGCGACTAATCCTCGTCTCGCTTTACTTATAAAGATAATAAAAGACCTAGCGCATGCTAGGTCTTTTTGCTTTCTACGTACTCAATATCAAGAGATATTAAACAAGATTGGTGAATCGTCACTCACCCGCTTTAACAAACGAGCTTAGCTCTTGCTGTGGATGGTCAGCCGTCAGTGTCTCTATCGAATCTTCAACCAACACCTTACCTAGCGCCACAAACACAAACTTATTGGCGATACTACGTGCGTCACCTAAATGGTGAGTCACCATCAAAACCGTAATATTGCGCTCTGCTGCTAATCGCCTCACTAAGCTCAACATCTCTTCACGAAGCAAAGGGTCAAGCGCCGAAAAAGGTTCATCAAGCAGCCAAATGTCGTGTGGTTGAACAAAACAACGCGCCAGTGCGACACGCTGACGTTGGCCGCCAGATAAATGTTCAGGCAGCCTATCTAAATACTCTGCAACACCTACTTGTGCAGCGGCTTGCTCAACATCGAGCTTTTGGGTTGCGGTAAGCTTTAACCCCGGATGTAAGCCTAAGCCAATATTTTCACGCACCGTGAGGTGAGCAAATAGATTGTGTTCTTGGAACAACATCGCCAATGGACGCTGATGCGCTTCTTTGCCAATCAGCGATTGTCCTGCTACCGATATCTCACCCGATGTCGGCTCAATAAACCCAGCAACCAATGCGAGTAGCGTTGATTTACCCGCACCACTAGGCCCCATCAAAGCAACAATATCACCCTGTTCTGCTTGGAAATCAAAACTAAACAACTCTTGGTGATAGTGGTAATCCACCTCTTTCATCACTAACATCATCGGTTCCTTAACTCTTTAGCTTTGAGCTTCGAGTAAACAAAAATTCAATCAGACTAAAGCTGCCCACACTCAATAACAGTAAACTCACTGAAACCACCGCAGCCGCTTCCATTTGATAGCTGCCTAACAATTGGAATAGATACAAAGGCAGAGTTCTAAAATCGTGACTACCAAACAAGGCAATAGCACTTAAGTCGCCCATCGCCAACATAAAGCTGATAGAGAAAGCCTGCGCCATTGGCTTGCGAAGTGCACGCCATTCCACCAGCCTAAAGCGAGTGAATCCTGTCATTCCTAAGCTTGCACACACATACTGATACTGCTGAGAAAGATGCAGCATAGGTTGAGCCAAGGTTTTAATCACATAAGGCAGCGCCATCAAACTGTTTACTGCAATCACAATAAAGAATGCCAAGCTAAACACATCGGTAAAGGAACGCAGTAATAAAAAGAGACCAGTACTAATCACTAAGCCCGGCGTCACTAAAATAATAGTACCAATCAGTTCGATTTTATCGGCTCGAAAGTTCTTGTTCTGCAAACGCCATGCGCGACTGGTCAGGAGTATCGCAATACCAATACCAACGGCGATAATGCTTGCGAGGGAAGCGACACGAACCGAGGTCATTAACGCAGCCCAGAACGGATCACTGCTCAGCACTATCAAAGCTTGTGAGTTAATGCCACTGAATATGACCATGGCTAGTGGCGGCAATACCAGCATTGAGACAACTATGATCCAAAAGCTATCCCAAGCTTTTGACCACCAGCTGTCCTTAACCAGATATTTCTCTTCCGACAGTTGGCTGGCTGTTACGGAGATAGGTTTAGACAAGCGCTGAATACTCACCGCTAATACGCCACACAACAACATTTGCCATATCGCGAGTAACGCGCCAGCCTGCAGGTCAAAGTCGAATTTAATCGCTTGATAGATGGCCAGTTCGATAGTGGTTGATTTAGGGCCTCCACCAAGAGCCATCACGGTAGCAAAGCTGGTGAAGCACAGCATGAAGACCAACCCGCACACATGCGGCAGTTGCTGTCTTAGCCTCGGCCATTCAACCCATTTAAATTTATTCCAATGGCTCATACCTAAGTGAGCACACAGCTTGTGCTGCTCGGCAGGCACAGTATCTAAAGCTTGTAAAAGCAAACGACTAGCATAAGGTAAATTGAAGAAGACGTGCGCCAACAAAATACCATTCAAGCCATAAATCGAGAATGGTAGCTCAATGTCGAAGTTTGCCAAAAACTTAGCTAACCAACCACTGTTGCCGTAAATCGCCAATAAGCCAAAGACACCAACTAACACAGGTAGAACCAAGGTCGACGCGAACAGCCTTAACAACAAAGCGCGTCCAAAAAATTGTCTACGACACAGGGCGTGAGCGATAGGTATAGCAAAGCCAACACTCAGAAAAGTTGAGAGTGTCGCCTGATAAAAACTGAATTTCGTTACATGCCAATAGTAAGGATCGGACCATACTTGGCTGATATCAAGAGAAGGGGCATTGCTAAGCAATGCCCCAACTGCTGAAACCACGAAGGCGGTAATGAGTATCGCAACCCAAACCCCGACCTTAGGTGTTTTCTTTATCATAAATTGATTTTTTACCGTAAATGGTTCATTCCAAACATAACGAATGAACCTTTAAATACAGAAAGCTAGTTTTTAAAAGTACGTTAGAAAGCTCATTTTCTTAAATAGTCAGTTAAAAAGTAAGCGCACTCTGCCATTCACGAATCCAAGGCTTACGCTTCTCGGCGATCTCTTCAGAGCTAAAACTCAGTGCTTTCTGTGGAACTGTTAACTGCTCAAAGCCTTTTGGTAGCTCGACACCCGTTACTGGGTACATCCAGTTACCTGTCGGCATCGCCGATTGGAATTCATCACTTAGGATAAACGCCATAAACTCATCAGCAAGCTTTTCGTTGTTGCTGCCTTTAACCTTAGCGGCCACTTCGACTTGAGTGTAATGCCCTTCTTCAAAGCTCGCTGCTGCGTACTTAGAATCGTTCTCTGCAATGATATGATAAGCCGGAGACGTAGTGTAAGACAGAACCAAGTCAGACTCACCTTCTAGGAACATAGAGTAAGCTTCAGACCAACCTTTGGTTACCGTCACGGTTTTTTGAGCCAGCTTCTTCCAAGCTGTCGTTGCTTCGTCACCGTAAACCGATTTCATCCATAGCATCATGCCTTGACCAGGTGTTGAAGTACGTGGATCTTGGTAGATAACCTTGAGATCATCACGCTGCTCAACCAACTCTTTCAGGCTCTTAGGCGGGTTTGCTAGTTTCTCTGTGTTATAGACAAAGGCAAAGTAACCAAAGTCATAAGGTACAAAGGTCTTGTCATCCCAGCCATTAGGCAGTGTTACTGATGACGTATCAACCTTGTGTTCCGCCAATAATCCCGTCGCTTTCGCTTCAGCCATCAGGTTGTTGTCGAGACCTAGCAAGATATCGGCTTTGCTGTTGCCGCCTTCAAGACGCAAGCGGTTCAGAATCGACACACCATCTTCTAGCGCGACAAAATTCACATCACAGCCACACTTCTCTTCGAATGCTTTCTCTACGGCAGGACGAGGGCCCCAATCCGCTGCAAAAGAATCATAGGTGTATACGGTCAAAGTGTTATCTGCAGCAAAGGCAGAAAAAGAGATCGCTGTAGTAACAGCAAGGGTAGTTAATGTGAATTTCACTGGACGCTCTCCATGGTCTGAGCGGCACAGGTTTGAGGGAGGAGAACGGTAGAAGTTGTTCCTAACTCAATTCCTACGCCAGCATTATCTGGTTCAGGTTTACGGGTCCCAAGCGCCTGCTTGATCTCAGCTCGCATTCATTATTTGAATGGTCAGCTCCCCGATGAGTGTTCAGAATTGTAATTCGAACTTTAACAATAAGCTATCAAGTTTGGATTAATTACGTTGATCGTAGCCCCAACGTGGCACTAAACCTTGATCAATACCAAGATGATCCAAAATGCGCGCCACCATAAAATCAACCAGATCTTCAATCGACTTAGGTTGGTGATAAAAACCTGGAGCGGCAGGCATGATTGTCACGCCCATGGTTGAGAGTTTGTGCATGTTCTCTAGGTGCAGAGTCGAAAATGGTGTTTCACGCACCACCAACAACAGTTGGCCTCGCTCTTTCATGACGACATCTGCAGCTCGTTCAATCAAGTTATCCGATAAACCATGAGCAATTGACGCCAAACTTCCCGCAGAGCATGGACATACCACCATCTGCTTCGGCGCAGCAGAACCAGATGCAACCGGTGAGAACCAATCATCTTTGCCACACACCATCAACTTTTCTGGGTCGCAGCCTAGATGCTTAACCAAGGCTTGTTTCGCCGCTTCCGGTCCAGCAGGTAACTTAAGTTCATGCTCGGTCGCTAAGACTACTCGCGCTGCCGACGATATCATCAAATAGACCTGATAATCGGCCGCCAAAAGGCATTCAAGTAAACGCAGTCCATAAGGCGCACCAGATGCGCCAGTGAAAGCAAGAGTTATCGCTTTATCGTGTTTTGTCATGTTCTCAATTACTTCAAATTATAAAGCCGTGAATCAGTTAAGCTTTGAGTGCCAATCCATCCAACAGCTTTTGATGAATACCACCAAAGCCACCGTTACTCATTACCAAGATTTGGTCACCCACTTGTGCCTCTGAGACAATTCTAGCAACGAATGCATCCATGTCATCACTTACATGGGCGGGTTGATGGCACGCATCGGCAACATCTTGTACTGACCAATCAATGTTATCCGGTTGGAATAAGTAGGTAGAATCCGCCTGTTTGAGCGAATCAGCCAAGGTTTCTTTGTGCACACCACGCTTCATGGTGGCAGAGCGAGGCTCTAGAACGGCAATGATTTTTTTCGTGTCGACCTTATTACGTAAACCACCGAGCGTAAGTTCAATTGCCGTTGGATGATGAGCAAAATCATCATAAATAGAGACACCAGCAACCTCACCTTTAAACTCCAAACGACGTTTGGTATTGATGAAGTTCGCCAGCGATTCACACGCTAAATCAGGCGTCACACCCACATGTCTGGCTGCCGCAATCGCCATCAAAGCATTACTAACGTTATGATCACCAACCAAATCCCAGTCGACGGTTCCAATACATTCGCCTTGGAAGTACACCTCAAATTTAGAGCCGTCTTTAACCCGCTTCTTGGTATCCCAATCACCGAGTTCACCACTCGATTCCGTCTCACTCCAGCAACCGCGAGCTAGAACATCTTGGATCGCGATGTCTTGCTTCGGTGAAAAAATGCGGCCGTTGCTTGGCACAGTACGCACTAAATGATGAAACTGACGCTTGATCGCTTCAAGATCATCGAAGATATCGGCATGATCGAACTCTAAGTTATTTATGACTAAAGTTCTTGGGTGATAATGAACGAACTTAGATCGTTTATCGAAAAAAGCACTGTCATATTCGTCGGCTTCCACCACGAAGAACATACTTTCACCAAGACGAGCAGAGATACCAAAGTTACCCAACACACCGCCAACTAAAAAGCCCGGCGCATAGCCACAGTCTTCCAAGATCCAAGCCAGCATGCTCGATGTTGTCGTCTTGCCATGCGTGCCTGATACCGCCAGAACCCAACGGTCATGCAGCAAGAACTCTTGCAACCACTGTGGGCCTGATGTGTATCTAAGGTTGTTATTCAAGACATACTCAACGCACGGATTACCACGGCTCATTGCATTGCCGATCACCACGAGATCCGGCCTTGGTTCTAACTGGCTAGGATCGAACCCTTCAATAATTTCAATCCCTTGAGATTCCAACAAAGTACTCATTGGAGGGTAAACATTCGCGTCACTACCTGTAACCTTGTGCCCTAATTGACGAGCCAGTACTGCAGCACCACCCATGAAGGTGCCACAAACTCCTAAGATATGAATATGCATAAATTGCTTCCAAACGCTTGGCTAAATGAACCATGTCTAAATCAAACTACTGCACTCATTATCATGAAATGGCAATTAAAAGCGAGTAGCAATGCAAAACAAATGAAGTCGACATAGTAAGTGAGATCTGTGTCGCTTAGTTCATTACCATTAAAAAGATCTAAGCCGTAGAATTTAGGTAAGTGTCTAGATGAATAAAGCCCACACAAGAGGCAAGTTCTACAGTGCTCAAATCCCCCCTAATATTCAGAGAAGTTTAAGGAAATAACATGTCTGAGATGCGCACCCTTGGTGAGTTCATTGTTGAAAAACAAAGTGACTTCCCCCATGCAAGTGGTGATCTATCATCCCTTTTGTCATCAATTCGCCTTGCTGCAAAAATTGTTAACCGAGAAATCAACAAAGCAGGTCTTGTCGACATTACTGGCGCTGTTGGTACAGACAACGTTCAAGGTGAAGAGCAACAGAAGCTAGACCTTTACGCGAACGATAAATTTAAAGCGGCTCTTGAAGCTCGTGACCAAGTTTGTGGTGTAGCAAGTGAAGAAGAAGACGAAGCGGTAGCCTTCAATAAAGAGCTCAATAAAAACGCAAAATACGTTGTTTTGATGGATCCACTCGATGGCTCTTCAAACATCGATGTGAATGTCTCGGTTGGTACAATTTTCTCTATCTACCGTCGAGTATCACCGATTGGTACCCCACCAACACAGGAAGATTTTCTACAACCTGGCCACAAACAAGTAGCCGCTGGTTACGTGATTTACGGCTCTTCAACCATGTTGGTGTATACAACAGGGGCAGGTGTAAATGGTTTTACCTATGACCCATCACTGGGTACATTCTGTCTATCTCATGAAAATATGATGATTCCAGACGAAGGTAAGATCTACTCTATCAACGAAGGAAACTACATCCGCTTCCCTACTGGTGTGAAAAAATACATCAAATACTGTCAAGAAAGTGAGCCTAGTGATAACCGTCCATACACGTCACGTTACATCGGCTCTTTGGTTTCTGATTTCCACCGTAACCTACTTAAAGGCGGTATATACTTATACCCAAGCACAGAAAGCCACCCTCAAGGTAAGCTACGCCTACTTTATGAGTGCAACCCTATTGCCTTCATTATGGAGCAAGCTGGCGGTATCGCTTCTGATGGTGCACAGCGCATCATGGACATCAAGCCAACAGAATTACACCAACGTGTACCATTCTTTGTAGGTTCAAAGAACATGGTGAGAAAAGTAGAAGAGTTTCTTGAGCTTAACCGAGACTAAACCTCTCGTTTACTCCTCAAAATAACGTCATTAAAAAAGCCAGCATTCACATGCTGGCTTTTTGTTGGATATTTAGAATATAGAGCGACTACGGGTTGTTCCACTTATACCAATCACAGTAAGTAAGTGATCAAAAATAACGCAAGAAAAAAGATTGAGAACAAGGCTGCTCTTTTCAATAAATAGTTTCGATAAGTAGTTATTCTACAATCAAAAAATCTAACGACGTTATCGAGATTTTTAACAAGCTAGGGTGAACAGTTATTTACTACGATTGGTATTACACCAGTCACCCGAAAGTATTTCTTTATTAGCTGTTAGCTCAAGTTGATACAAATATACCCACGCTAATCCAAATATAGTCTCTATTTGCTCGCGACGATACTCAACAGGAACATCTTCTAGCCGGTCAAGCGAGGCTAGAACTTCATCGTTAATGACATAGACTTCGCCAGCAACACTTTTACTTCCACAAGTTAGAGCTGGATACGCGCCTAAATCGAACAGAGCAAATTCCTTAGGAGTATCAAAGCGCCCCAACAACTCGCAATCCTGCACATAGTGGTGATTGGACTGGCCTTGTCTCAAGGTGCCATATACAAAAACAAGATGTCGCATATACACTCCATAGCCTATTCACATTTGCACATCGACGAACTCACAAAGCCGCTACTCGAATTCAAACTGATATAACAGGTCAACGGCACTGTCTAGGCCAGATACCGCTTCAACATAAAGGTCCTGCATTAATCGGTAACGAACGGTAAACTCACCTAAAGAGTTAAAAATACCGACACCATACTTCACCTGCAAGCCAGGCAGAATGTAGCCACTGACTGTTACTTGAGAGTCATCACCTGAACCGGCAGTGTCCAGTTGTAAATCTTGTACACCAAATGCCTCACCGATTTCGCCAACAACCTTACCGCTTTTCGCCAAACTCAAGCCAATTAAGGTAGTCGTCATCGAACCATTCGACTCTCCATCTATATCTTGACCACGCAAAATATAAGACAGCGCGTTGGCTTGCGGCATGGCAGGATCAGAATAAATCTCGATGGCTGGCTCTGCCGCTGGGCCCGTAACTCGAATCCCTGCGATCACGTCATCCTGAGTATTATCCGGATTACGTATTGCATTTATCGCTACGTATGGCTGATCTGGCGGTCCATTCATCAAAATTTTACCCTCTTTGATCAACAGGTCTTGTCCGAATGATCGGTAAGTACCACCCACAATGTTTACTTCACCTGTGATAAACGGCCCTTGGTCTTTTTGAGCGACATTAAGCTTACCGACTAAACCGCCTTCTAGGCCGAACGCAGAAAGTTTAAAGTCATCACCGATAGAGATATTAATATTGGTCATCACATCAAATGGGATCGTGTCTTCGCTTTCCGGCTCAAGGTCTTTATTCAAGATAACTTGATCAGAAGAGACGCCAACGGCAGACGGTGGTAAGTCTTCGACAACAATGCGTCCCCATGGTAATGCAATATCACCAGTGATTTTTGCCAATTCTGGGGTGACATCAATAGTCATATCAGGCACAACCTTAACCTTAACCATCGGTGGAATATCGACCATTAACTCATCAGCGAAGACTCTAACGTTAGAGTGCCATGCTTTAAGATCTTGCCAATCCCCATTCCCCTCTATATCAAGATGACCATCAGGCGTTTCAACATTCGCATCCAGTTTTGCACTATAACCATCAAAGTCGAGGTCGATACGGCCATCTTGAACATCAATAGGCGTTACATCACCTTTAACTTGAATACCATCAACAGAGAACTGACCAAAGACTTGAGGATGCATCAAAGAGCCTTTTACTTTTAAATCACTCTCAAGGTCGGCCTTCAATAAGCTGTATTCACCGAGAATTGGTTGTAAGAAATCAAGATGGAACGTGGTCAGCTTAATGGCAGCATCGACCATTTTGTCTTCGGCAAGAATATTCGGCAACGACACCGTGCCAGACAGGTCACCATTGTCGGAAACATCCAACTTAAAGTCGGCATCCAGTTTGTTGTCTTTCAGTTGGGCATTCAATGCAACGCTTTCCCAACCTAGTGTGATGGGCTCACCGACTTGTTGCACAACCTGACCTTTCGGCATATCAACGCTTACCGTAACCTCAGGCTCACCTTGCTCCGACCATTTAGCATGAGCGGTCGCATTCACTAAGCCCTGTAGTTGCGTCTCTTTAGGCACAAAAGCTTTAATCTGTTCGAAGTTGAATTGGTTGATCGCCAATTTCGCCTCACCCGATTTTCCAACACGAACGTCTTCATCCAGACACACACTCGAACCCGATTGATTCCAACAGTGTGCTTGAACATCGGCAAACTGCTTATCAACATTCGCCTTTATCGCGACAGGTTGATCTAACACCCAAGGGCCTTGCTGAGTGGTAATTTTGACTCTGTCTAACGAGCCATCCCAAATAAGAGAAGGTTTTTGAATCAATTCACCAGAAATCGCTAAGCTTGTCGACACGATGTCAGATATCACATCAAGTGTTACCGTATGCTTCTTCTCACCGCCACTCACCGTTAAGTCGATACTTTCAACGCTTTGCTCTTGATAGGTTAAGTTCTTGGCTTTTAATACCAGATCAGCTTGAGCTTCAGGTAATGGTAGTGGAACCACAGAGCCATTGAGCGACAACGACTCAAGTGTTGCCTCGCTATTCCAATCAACCTTATCGACATTTAAAGCAAGATCGACCTTCGGCTCTTTCGTTGGGCCGCTCAGTTGGATGTTACCGATCACTCGACCTTTCAACTCGGGGATACTTTTTAGAAGATCAGGGACGTAAATTTCAACGCCCATGTCCCATTGCTGATCAAGCTGACCCAAAGCCTTAATTGAGTTAACACCGTGAGCCAAACTCAAACCACTGGTCTTCAGTTTAGGTTCACCGCTCGCACTACGATCCGACGCCGACAACTGGCCTTCGATATCCAGAGGATACTCTCGCAAGATCCCTTCAATATCCAATTTAGGCAGTTCAATCGCCCAGCCGCCCGCTTCCGTCAACTCACCCGAGGTGACGATGCTTCCGCTAATGTTGCCCTCGGCTTCAGGCCACTGCAGACCCGGTTGAATATCTTTGAGTGTTACATCAGCTTGCCAGTTAACGAGATTTTTCCAGTTCGCTTTAACGACACCGTTAAGTTCACCGCCTAACGTGTTCAGCTTAAGACGCTCGAGCTCAATCTGTTCCGTCGTGCCTTTGCCCTGTAGATCGATGGCTAACTCAGGAATCTCCTTACCATCGGCTTCACCTTTAAGTAGAACATTGAAACCATCTAGTGAACCATCGGCTTTGAATTGCTCAATTGTCGCTTGGTAATCGCTTTTTCCGGTAAGGGGCCACTGCGCTTGCCCGCCCTCTAAAAGAAGATCAAATGGCAGAGTCGGCTCTAAGGGTTGAATATCCCCAGACAACTTTGCCTCAATCAATTCAGAAAACTGGGAATCTAGGTTTAGCTTGGCCACACTCCCTTGTGCTTTCAGTGATAATTTCTGGCCTGCTAGATCGGTTTCTTTAACCAACGCCTCCAAAGAAAGATCTAACGGGTAACCTTCTTTCAGCTCAACCTTTGCTGCAAGATTAGCGCTTGCTTGTGGCATATCGAGTTCTAAAGTTGAAACATCGACCGTATGTTTGCCTGCCTTAGCTTCGAGGCCAAGGTGGTTGACGATAATTGGAGTTTCTTGCTCTAAAGTAAAACGGTTTAGGTCAAAACGCTCCAGCACAACCTGTAAAGGAATCCAGACTTCAGGCAGCTCGATCGCTGTTTTAGCGGTTGATCCTGGTTCGACCGCTTCTGCTTGCGTTTCTTCCTCCGATTCAGCAAGTTGAACTTTCAGATCATTGAATAAGGTTGGCGATACCGTCAGCTTTTCACCCTGCATGCTTAGAGCTGTTGAGAACAAGCTCCATTCGATTTCATGACCCAAGATATTCAGTTTAATATCAGACAAAGCGACGCGATTGATCACTATAGGTAAAGGTGTTTTCACCGATGTCACTGGCGGAGCCGGTTCTGTTTCTTCTGTAGAGGCAGGGGGTAATTCAGTAAATGCGAAGTCTAAACCTTGAATCGTTAAACGGTCGACACACAACTTAGGGTCGAGTACACAGCGAGGATTAATAGCCAGTACCAGTTTTTTAACTTTGGTATCAATATGAAGGCTATCATCTTTAAACTTCACATTATTAAGCGTAAAACTTGGGAACAGTGCTCCTTTGGTGCTTTCCACTTCAAGTTGTGGCAATGCTTTTTCAGCGCCCCACAACACTGTGTTCAGCCCTGGATTGGTGAACAAAACAAAACCGAGTAGGGCTATCAACAACAGCAAAATAGACGTCAAAGAAATCGACGTCCACTTAATGCATTTGCCCATCACTTTGATCATAATTCTGGCCCTAAACTAAAGTGCAGTTGGAACTCATCGCCTTTCTTCGCATCTAGTCCCCAAGCAAAATCTAAACTCACAGGACCAACAGGCGACGCCCAGCGAACACCCACACCAGTACCATGTTTCCATTCAGGTTTATCATTGAATGCATCACCAATATCGTAGAAGGCTGCTCCCCACCAATTACCAACCAATCTGTATTGGTATTCAAATGAGCTGGTGGCAATGTATTTTGCCCCCGTTAGTGCGCCACTTTCATCACGAGGAGAGATAGATTCATAACCATAACCACGAATACTATTGTCACCACCGGCAAAGAACCTTAGTGAGGGAGACAACTTATCAAATTCATCGGCAAAGTTACCGCCGAATTGAAGCTGAGTTAAGCCTCGGTGATTGTCACCAATGCTGCGAATCCATGCCGTTTGTCCCTGAAAACGCACCACTCGAGTTTCAGACAACAAGGTGTCATCTGCAGCTTCAACCATGATGGTTTGTTTATCGCCCCACATTGGCATCGAGCCACCACGAGTTCGAGTTCTTGAGAAAGAGATGCCCGGCAACACGAATTGCGCTAAGTCATCTTGCAGACCTTGCTCATAGTTTTCGAGCAAATATCGAATAAACACAGTGCGCTGCCAGCCATTATCAAGACGCCAATATCTTTCTAACGCTAAGTTTGACTCCAAACTCTTAGTGTCACGGTTATCTAAATTCTTCATTCCGTACTTAACTTGATAATAATCATTAAGAACATCATCTAGCGGGATTTTATAAGTCGCGGTTATAGTCTGCTCAGGCTTAGAAATTGACAGACTACTATTGAAACTGTGACCACTGGCGTTAACCCACGGTTTCTTCCATTTGAGAGTGCCTTTTACACCAAGGTCGGTTGATACACCGATACCCGTTTCGATTTGGTTACGCGATTGTGGAGCAAGGCTCACCTTCATCGGAATTTCACGGCCTTCGCCCAATTGACTTAAATCAGGTTCAACAAACACAGAAGAGAACCAATCCGTATTGGACAGGTTTTGGTTATACTCGCCGACTTTAGTAATCGAGTAAGCATCTCCATCTTTAAAAGGCTTAAGAGATTGAACTTTATCTTCCTCGATCTGGCTACCAGTCACCTTCGTTTCACCAAAGTGGTAGCGAATACCACTGTTGTAATGCAATCGAACATATGCACGATTAAGTTCCGGGGCGACTTCGAGTTTACTCACTTCATAAGTTCCATCAAAGTAACCTTTCGCCAAGCCAAGGTTACGCACTGAAGACTTTAACGAATCGTAATTACCATGATTGAGAACCGAGCCTTTAGACAAGTTACTTTTTGCCACTAAAGCCAAAAAGTCGGGATCATCTTTTGCTTCTCCGCTGAGCACGATATCAGATGTATAAATTAGAACAGGCTCGCCCGGTTCAACAGACACAATAAGCTCAGAATCATCTTCAGCTCGAGAGAATGTAATACTAGGTTGGTAATAGCCCAAAGCATTAAGCGCTTCTTGAATCATGGATTCCAAGCGTGATTGGAACCTAAGCGAAACTGAATACTCATCTTCGGGAATGGCACTTAAATAAGCATCCACATTGTCTTCAAGCGCACCTTTAACCCCTTCAATTCTAAGGGATACATCAGCGTAAGTGAGTGTCGAGGACAGTAGAGTGCCAATCAGAACTGGTAAAGTTATTCTTATCATGTTTAATTGGTTGAAGAAGTTATCAGTACGTAAATGAGTGAAAATAAATCATACCGTTAAAAGGGCACTGAGTCTGTAATAAATCCAGTCATAACACGGTCTAATTTGAAGACTTAGTCAATATTAACCAACCGTTAATATCAGCCTACCGTTCATAAAAACCAACGCGGTAAACGTATGCAAGAAGGAATATAACATGCTAAACACACAACCTCTGGTTTCCGCAGCAACCGCATTACCGGGAAATGCTGACCCAATCCGAATCACTGAGCGCCATTTCGTCAATCAGACCGACTTGCTAGATTCCCCTACTGGTTCTCAACAAGAAGTCCTGCTTGGTATGGGATGCTTCTGGGGAGCTGAGCGTTTGTTTTGGCAATTGCAAGGGGTTGTCTCTACCTCAGTTGGTTACTCAGGTGGATACACAGTCAATCCAACCTATGAACAAGTATGCTCAGGGCAAACTGGCCATACCGAAGTGGTTCGTGTGATTTTTGACAGCAAACAAACCTCTTTAGCTCAAATACTAAAGACCTTTTGGGAGCGTCATGACCCAACTCAAGGCATGCGCCAAGGCAACGACTTGGGGACTCAATACCGCTCCGCAATCTACACCTTCAGCGAAGAACAACAAGCTATTGCTGAGCACTCTAAGCAAGAATATCAAAGAGCAATGACTGAATCTTTAGGCAACGAGATCACAACGGAAGTTCTACCGGCAGGAAAATATTTTTTTGCAGAAACCTACCACCAGCAATACCTAGCCAAAAACCCTAATGGCTATTGTGGGTTGGGCGGAACAGGGGTTTGCTTTCCTCCACAATAACTTTCAGTTCGGGTAATAAACGAAAACGATACTCATTAAAAAAGGGCTTCCATTCGGAAACCCTTTTTTGTTGTTGGTTTATTTGAAGCTCGATAAATAAAGGTCGGTTATACCGGCAGAGCAGCAATCGTGCCGTTAACTTCTTTAAAAATGGTGAGCTTTTGCTTGTCTGACACTTCAGGAAGAAGCACCTTGCCTTGGTCGAAGCGAAACTCTCCGATACCTTCGATGGCAAACTGGCCTTTGAACAGGACTTTAACGAAACGCGCCACCTGATGTGGGCGATAAGTCGAAAATTCTCTTAACATAATACAACCTCAATTCCATTTGAGTACTACAGTCAGGCACCTGAACATATCCTAGTTCAAAGCACATTTAATCGCTAAATCCGTTAGCAAACAGCAAGATAATCTATTATTTAACTTGCTATCAATGCATTATACCTTTTGGCAACAAGTGTGCAACTTATTTCAATGCCGTAGGATAAAAAGTTAAAGAGGCATTTTTCAAATTTCATATTATACTTCCAATGCAAACCAATAAGCGGAACAAAAATATAATGAAAAACAAAATTCTACTGGCTTTTTTAGCCGCAGCCTCTCCACTCTTCGCCAATGCTCACAATCTATCTGTAGGTGAAACTCTACCTGCTGTCGATGTTAGCAACTATGGTGAAATTGTTATAAATGACGGAAATACCGCCTATCAAGCTTGGACAACCAGCAATCTCCTAGGTAAAGTTCGCGTCGTTCAAGCTATTGCTGGCCGCAGCAGCTCTAAAGAGCTCAACGCCCCATTAATGGCAGCGATTACCGCATCGAAGTTCTCAGAAGACAGCTACCAAACCACAACCATTATCAATCAAGATGATGCGATTTGGGGGACCGGGTCTTTTGTTAAATCGTCTGCCGAAAGCAGCAAAGAAGAGTTTCCATGGTCTTCTATGGTGTTAGATGAAGACGGCGCAGTCGCGTCTTCATGGGCTCTGCAAGAAGATAGTTCTGCGATTATCGTTCAAGACAAACAAGGTAAAATCTTGTTTGTTAAAGAAGGGGCGCTTAACGAATCAGAGGTCACACAAGTTATTGGACTGATTAAAGCGAACCTTTAATCAGATATTCGCGTCTTTTTCGAGACCTGACCAAAGGATATTGTTATATTATAACAGTATCCTTTTTTAATGCTGTGGTTAATCATCCTGATGTGGCAAAACACACCTAATAATGTGAAACGCAAAACAGGCTTCTTGCTTGGGCTAATGCTCATGTTAAGCGTGCTAGCAGCAACACATATTGTGGATATTGACCCCGAGCATCACACTTCACATCACTGTGAACTGTTTTCGATAAACCAATTCATTACGGCACACTCACTGTCATTGATTCCAGAAGTTCATTCTGAATTTACGGTTGCTATAACAGAGCCAATACGCTCGTTGAAGCGTCTGTACTTCTCTTACTTGGCACGTTCTCCTCCTGTAAAGATCCTTAATTACCACTATTTTTTAATTAATCTTTATTCAGGAAAAAAACATGAAACCTTCTATTTTAGCCGTTGTTATCGGCATGACTGTCTCGACTAATGTTCTAGCAAACGAAGAATTCCGCTCTCATGAAGCACACGTACATGGTCAAGTTGAAGTAAACATCGCTCAAGATGGACAAGAACTGCTTGTTGAAGTAACAGCGCCAGGTGCGGATGTGGTTGGCTTTGAACATGCTCCAGAAACTACTGAGCAAAAGAAAGTGTTTGAGCAAGCTATCGCACAACTAAACAAGCCAGACGAGCTGTTTAGCTTTAACAATGCGAGCTGTACGCTGAAATTTAAATCGGTGACTAACACGCTAGAACACGATCATGACGACCACAAAGGCCATGACCACGCAGAACACGATCATGACGACCACGAAGGCCATGACCACGCAGAACACGATCATGACAACCACAAAGGCCATGACCACGAAGGCCATGACCACTCAGAAGGCGGCCACGGTGAGTTCACTGTCGAGTACCACTACCAATGTTCTGACATTGAAAAACTGGATACCGTGAATACTCAGTGGTTCTCTAAGTTCAGCAACACAAAATCAATGACTGTGAACCTGCTAACTGACAGTGCTCAAATTCAAGAAGTACTTAACGCAGATCGTATTAGTTTTCGATTCTAATTAGCATTAGATTGAATTAAACGTAGATAAGCAGCCAAGTAAGTATTCACTTACTTGGCTGTACAAATCGGTGTGCTCTGGGAATTTATTATTCTAATAACTGTCCAGTAGAGACACCGCTTTAATTATTGGAGCTAATATGTCTTTTGACAGTTCATCACTTGTGGTCAAACTCGAAAATATCAGCTTTCGTTGGAAGCCTGAATTACCGACAACGCTAGAAATCCCC
The DNA here is from genome assembly GCF_000972265.1 of Vibrio sp. ECSMB14106. Lineage (NCBI taxonomy): Bacteria > Pseudomonadati > Pseudomonadota > Gammaproteobacteria > Vibrionales > Vibrionaceae > Vibrio > Vibrio sp. ECSMB14106. Next base: position 72,754 of record NZ_LAUM01000020.1, read on the forward strand.
TCTCTACAAATTCAATCAAAAGAGCACCTTTTCATTAAAGGGCCTAGTGGTTGCGGAAAATCAACATTGTTAGGGCTACTGACCGGAATCAACCAAGCAGAGCAAGGTGGAGTCTCTATCTTAGGCCAAGATCTTACTCAATTGACACCTCGCCAAAGAGACAAATTCAGAGCCGATCATATTGGTTATATATTCCAACAATTTAACCTGCTTCCTTACTTGTCTGTCATCGACAACGTGACGCTTCCTTGTCAGTTTTCTAAGATTCGTAAGCAGCAAGTCACTGAAAGTCAGAACAGCTTGCAAGCAACCGCTCAAGAGTTGTTGCTCAGATTAAAGCTACCTCAAGCTCTAATGGACAAGCCCGTTACCGAGTTGAGTATTGGTCAACAACAACGTGTTGCTGCCGCTCGTGCTTTGATCGGCCAACCCAAAATCATTATTGCCGACGAACCGACATCGGCTCTGGATCATGACAACCGAGAAGCCTTTATCGAACTGTTGCTAGAACAAGCGAATCAGGCGGGTTCTACCCTGATCTTTATCAGTCACGATCCAACACTAGAAAAACTGTTCACTCGAACCATAGATTTAAAAACCGTTAACCAAGCTAAGGTTGTCGTATGAAAGTCATTACTCACTTAGCCTTAAAAAGCGTACTCAACCGTAAAGCCACAGCCATTCTGACTATTCTCACTGTGGCGGTGTCAGTCATTCTATTACTCGGTGTGGAACGTGTAAGAACCGAAGCTAAGAGCAGCTTTGCGAATACGATTTCAGGTACTGACCTTATCGTCGGTGGCCGCTCTGGTCAGGTAAACCTGCTGCTTTATTCCATATTTAGAATCGGTAATGCGACCAACAACATCGACTGGAAAAGCTATGAAGAATTTAGCCAGCACAACGCTGTAAAGTGGGCGATCCCAATCTCATTGGGTGATTCACATAAAGGCTTCCGCGTAATGGGTACCAATCATAGCTACTTCGAGAATTATCGCTATGGAAGTAAGCAACCACTTACTTTTCAGCAAGGCAAAGAGTTCAATCAGCTATTTGATGTGGTGATTGGTGCCGATGTCGCGAAGAAGTTAGATTACAAGATTGGTGATCACATCATTCTGGCGCACGGTATCAGTGATGTCGCCTTCAGTCGCCACGACAACCTGCCCTTCACCATTGTCGGAATACTCGCGCCAACCGGCACACCAGTAGATAAAACGGTGCATGTTTCGTTAGAGGCCATTGAAGCGATTCACGTTGGTTGGGAATCGGGGGCTAACCTCGGGCACACACCGAATGCTGAAGCGCTAAAGCAACGTGACTTCCAACCAAAGCAGATTACCGCGATGATGGTTGGCCTTAAATCGAAGATCCAAACCTTTGCACTGCAACGAGAAATCAATAACTACCGCCAAGAACCTTTAAGCGCCATTATGCCAGGCATTGCGCTTCACGAATTATGGGGAATGATGGCAGTAGCAGAACAAGCACTACTGATTGTTTCAGGGTTTGTTGTAATCGCGGGACTGTTAGGGATGCTGAGTAGTCTACTCACTAGCTTGCAAGAAAGACGTCGAGAGATGGCCATTCTGCGCGCGATGGGAGCAAGGCCTCGTCATGTGTTTGGTTTACTAATCAGTGAAGCAAGTGCCCTAACCTTCCTCGGTATCACATTGGGTGTTGCCGTGTTGTTTGCCTTGATCGCAGTAGTTGCTCCTATTGTGCAACAAAGTTATGGTATCAACATATCGATATCCGCCATTACATCTCATGAATGGAAACTGCTCATGTTGGTACAAACCGCAGGAGTCATCATCGGCTTTATTCCCGCTTTCCGTGCATACCGTCAATCATTGGCAGATGGCATGACCATTCGAATCTAATTAGGAACCTATGATGCAACGCAAACTTCTACTGATACTTGGGCTACTTTTGTTCCCATTGATCAGCACAGCTCACGCTGAAACCGCGCCGACTGACGAATCGGTATTAACTCTGGATTGGATTGATTTGATTCCGGAATCAGAACGTGCTCAGTTGGATTCGTTCGGCATGCCGACAGTTAACCACGACAGTATGGACAAACCTCAACAATCGACACTTGGCGCAGTTCGTCCGGAACTGAATGGCAGCAAAGTGAAAATTCCTGGTTTTGTGATTCCACTAGAAGGTGATGAGAACATGATCACAGAGTTTTTGCTGGTGCCTTACTTTGGCGCATGTATCCACGTGCCACCGCCGCCGCCAAACCAAATTATCTACGTAAAGTTTCCACAAGGAGCACCAATACAACAGTTATGGGATGTGATCTATTTAGTAGGTACGCTGAAAACAGAGTCACTAAGCCACGACTTAGCTCAAACAGGTTATCTTATTGAAGGCACAGCGATTGAAGAGTATGACGATATGTAGCCATTAGAAGGGTGGCTCAAGGATGAGCTACCGTCACCGAACAAGTGATATTATTCAATAACAGTTTAATAACTAGAATTTTAATCTAAATTATACGATGTAATTAGACATGTAAGCTAGAAAACCAACATAAGTAACGAGTAATACCCCTATGCCAAGCTTTTTCTTCAGCTTATTATCATTAACTTGATTCATAAATCCCCCTTGATAATTACAACAAATTTAACATTTTATTATCATTATCAAAAGTAAAATTTTGTTGAAGTCTTCAACTCTGCACGCAAAATCTAGCCACTAATAAGATAAAGAGTTACATTTTAGGCAGTTAAATCGTCTCCTACGGTACTTTTATGTCTGAAACCAAACAACCAGTAATTATTGAGCATGCAAGTGATACACAGCATAAGCATGATAAAAAGCCTCATATTGCCGACAGTGCAAGCAGAATGCTGCATATCGCACAAACCTTCGGCTTAGATTCCTTAATCAGTCATAGTGTAAAACCAAACGGTAAAGCTGAGAGCACGCTTATCGAACGAGCCCTATTGCGTGAGAAAAAACGTAAGGAGCTGCGTCAAAAGAATCTAGAGCAGATTCTCAAATTGGCGCACTCTTCCTGTAAGGATGAAGCCGCGGGAGACCCGGATCAGGACTGGCTATACCGTTTTTTCGATATGGCGCAAGAGATCCATAATACATCGATGCAAAGACTCTGGGCTCAGGTGTTAAAAAGAGAAGTTACCAATCCAGGCTCAACCTCGATGAAGGCGCTGAAAATATTGCAAGACATGACCCCAAAAGAAGCATTAACTCTGCAAAGAGCAGCTTCACTGGGCTGCAGTTTTGGCAGTGATAACAGCAGGAAACTATTACTTGGTTTTAAATCCCATGCAGGAATATTCAGCTTTGGTAAAAGAGACTCCACCAACACTATCAACCTAGGTGGACACAATCTGCCCTACTCTAGCCTGCTTCACTTAATTGAGATCGGTATCATTCTAGGTACTGAATTAGAGTCTGGTGAAATTGATTTCGATCCAGCGTTACACTTGGCTTACCAAGGTAAGAGCATGTCACTGGCACCTATATCAAAAGGGGTTAAGCTGGTTTACTACCGATTTAGTCCAACAGGCAATGAGCTGTGTACCTTACTTGGCAACAAACCCAACATGCAGTACTACGACCAACTGATTACTCTGTTGAGCCAAAAATTCACGGTACAGACAGAAACGAAAAGCACCGTAAACTACACTGTTTAACAATATGATTGAAGAGATAGGCTTGCAGTCTCGACACAACCAAGGCTACGTTACTGAAAGGGACATTCAATACATGGCTAAGTAAGCGTAGTCTCAGTCATACCACTCAACTCAATTGGCTAAAATGTTGCGCTTCTCTAAAGCGTCAATACACAATTCTACTAACTCATCGAGTGTTTTCTCTCCCGCGGGTAGATCTATCTCAGGACTCTGCGGCGCCTCGTAAGCTGAGCTAATGCCAGTGAAATTAGGGATTTCTCCAGCGCGCGCTTTCTTATACAGCCCTTTGGGGTCACGCTGCTCACACACCTCAAGTGGCGTATTTACAAACACCTCAAGAAACTCACCTTCCGGCAATAAATCACGCACTAACTGCCTTTCCGCTTGATGTGGCGAAATAAACGCTGACAACACGATCAAACCTGCATCTGCCATCAATTTAGCGAGTTCACCAATACGACGGATATTCTCTCGGCGATCTTGCTCAGAGAAACCAAGGTCACTACATAGCCCATGACGAACATTATCGCCATCCAACAAATAAGTATGATAACCAAGCTGTGCCAAACGATTCTCTAGTGCCCCTGCGACTGTCGACTTTCCAGAACCAGACAACCCCGTGAACCAGAGCACGGCGGACTTTTGTGATTTCAAATCAGAACGGAATGTTTTATTAATCGAGTGTTGGTGCCACACAACATTCTCATCTTTTGGCTTGAGTACTGCGGTCATAATGAGTCCTTTAAATAAAGAGCATTAAAATGGGAAAAAGTAAGGAATTAAGGTCAAGACCAAACCCGAATAGACAATCGAGATTGGAATGCCGATGCGCAGATAATCCGTGAGGTGGTAATTACCTACGCTATAAACTAGCAAATTGGTTTGGTAGCCATATGGCGAAATAAAACTGGCACTCGCTCCAAACAAAACCGCCATAATGAACGGCATTGGGTCGACACCATAGCCAACAGCCATGCTGTAACCAATAGGAAACGAGAGTGCTGCGGCCGCATTATTGGTAACCAGTTCAGTCAACACCAACGTCATAAAGTAAGTCGCGACTAACGCACCAAACACGCCCCAACCATTAAAGGCTTCCATAAACATCAGCCCCATACGCTCAGACAGACCCGATGAAATCATCAGTTGAGCAATCGACAGCGCTGAACCAACAATCACCACAATATCAACGGGAAAACGTCGGCGAAGTTCACCAAGCTGTACCACTCCAAAGGCCACCAGCAATAAAAGAAAGACAGCTAAGCCTTTAATAATAGGTAGTACGTCAGCAAGTGCTAGGCCAATTACACTGGCGAAGCCAAATAGAACTAACGTCGATTTATCCGCATCAAGCTTGGCACTCGAATCTAGGTCATTCATCAACACAAACTCTTTGTTGTGTTGCTGACGCTGCTCTTCAAAACGTTTTCCGGGAACCAAAATCAAGGTATCACCAGCCGTTAAAGTGATGTTGCCAAGGCCACCTTCAAGGCGCTCATGGCCACGACGAATAGCCACTACAACCGCATCGAAACGGTCTCTAAACTGACTGGTTTTCAGGGTTTTGTTACAGAAGCTGGCCGAAGAGCTCACCACAACTTCAACAAAGCTCTGGCCATTAAGGTGATGTTGACCAAACAGAGTCAGCCCTTGGATTTCTTGCAGTGTCGCTACGCTCTCGACGTCGCCACAAAACAGTAATCGATCACGAGCTTGAAGAATAAAATTAGGGTCAATAGACGCGGTGGTTTTACCGTCTCGAATCACTTCCGCTAAGAAGAGTTTTCTCAGTGCTCTTAGGTTGTTCTCACTAACACTGCGGCCAACTAACGGTGAGCCCGGTTCAACTCTGGCTTCTAAGAAGTAAGGTAGATCATCTTGAGATCCATCATCGTAACTGGGTAGAAAGTAGCTTAGAGGAATAAGGATCAACACACCACCGACCAAGACTGCCAAGCCAATTAGGGTGGGTGTGAAAAAATTCAGGCTCGGTAATCCCGCATCTTCAACAAAGCTATTAATGATCAAGTTGGTTGAAGTGCCGATCAATGTCAGCGTGCCACCTAATATGGCAGCGTATGACAACGGGATAAGCAATTGGGAAGGCGCATGTTGCTGATTACGTTTAATCGCACCGATCAGAGAAACAACGACTGCCGTGTTATTGGTAAAAGATGAAAGTAACGCGGTGGAAATACCCAACTTCGCTACTACTGTACCTAGCCGACCTTCAGATATATTTCGGCTAACCCAGCTGATTAAGCGAGTTTTCTCCAACGCACTTGATGCGAGGATCAGAAGAATTAAAGTCAGTAACGAGGAGTTAGTGAAGTTATTAGCCAGGCTCGACAAGTCAATCAGTCCTGCCATAAAAGCAATAAACGCCGCACCAGCAAAGATAAAGCTCGGCTTAATACGGGTTACGAGTAGGCAAGTAATGATGCCAAGCAAAATCGCTAATACAAATCCTTGTTGCCACATATACCCGTCCTTTATGGCGGAAACGATGGGTTTCCGCCTGATTCAATAAGCGATGACTTGGTCGTTATGACTTCAGTAGTTGGCTTAAATCTTTGGCATCCCAATGAGGGAAATGTTTGCGAACCAATGCGTTAAACTCAAGTTCAAATGCAGAGAAGTGACCAGCTTGCTGTTCAACTGAGCCCAAACGGTCTCGAATCAAACCAGCACCAACCGTAACGTTAGTCAGACGATCAATAACGATGAAGCCTCCGGTATCAGCACTTTCACGATATTTATCCAGCGCAATGGTCTCGTTCAGTGACCACTCACACAAGCCAATACCATTCAGCGGTAACTCGTCAACTTCGTGAGTCGACAGGTTGTTGATGTCGTATTGGTGACGAACCGCTTCAACCTGACCGACGGTTTTCTTGCCTGCGATTTTAATGTCGTAAGCTTTTCCCGGTTGCAGTGGTTGTTCTGTCATCCACACGATATCGGCTAATACGTGGTTGGTTGATTCAATTTGAGCGTTTTCCAACACAATCAAATCACCACGACTGATATCGATCTCATCTTCAAGTGTCAGCGTGACTGCTAAGCCCGCTTGCGCAGATTCCAAGTCACCATCAAAGGTAACAATACGTGCAACCTTAGAGCTTTTACCTGACGGCAGAGCCTTGATTTCATCACCGACACTCACACGACCAGAGGCAACAGTGCCAGCAAAGCCACGGAAGTCTAAGTTAGGACGGTTCACATATTGCACAGGGAAACGGAACTCACCTGCAGAACGCTTTTTATCAATATCGACGTTCTCTAACACTTCTAATAGAGATGGACCTTCGAACCATGCGAGCTCTTTACTTGACGTTGCTACGTTAATGCCTTCAAGCGCCGAAACTGGCAAGATCTGAATATTGGTTTCGCCTTCTAGGTTTTCAGCAAACTCTAGATATTGATCACGAATCTCTTCAAAACGATCTTGCGAATAATCCACCAGATCCATCTTGTTCACTGCAACGATGAAATGTTTCAAGCCAAGCAGGTTAGAAATAAACGAATGGCGACGTGTTTGATCCAACACGCCCTTACGAGCATCAATCAAGATCACTGCCAGATCACACGTTGAAGCGCCTGTTGCCATGTTGCGCGTATACTGCTCATGCCCTGGGGTATCAGCAATAATGAATTTACGTTTTTGCGTCGAAAAGTAGCGGTAAGCTACGTCGATCGTGATGCCTTGCTCACGTTCAGCCTGCAAGCCATCAACAAGCAGTGCCAAGTCAGGCTTCTCACCTGTGGTGCCCACTCGTTGGCTATCTGAGTGAACCGCGGCTAGCTGATCTTCATAAATCTGTTTTGTATCATGGAGTAAGCGACCGATTAAGGTACTTTTACCGTCATCTACTGAGCCACAAGTTAAAAATCTAAGCATAGATTTATGCTGATGCTGACTTAGATAACCTTCAATTCCTAGTTCAGCCAATTCGGCTTCTACTGCACTATTCATTTTTCTTTCCTTAGATTCTTAGAAATAACCTTGGCGCTTTTTCAGCTCCATAGAGCCCGACTGATCATGGTCAATCGCTCGACCTTGACGCTCACTGGAGGTTGCCACCAGCATTTCTTCAATAATGCCAGTGAGCGTATTCGCCTCAGATTCAACCGCTCCAGTTAGTGGGTAGCAGCCTAAAGTACGAAAACGAACGCTTTTCTCTTCGATCACTTCACCTTCTTGCAACTCCATACGCTCGTCATCGACCATGATCAGCATGCCATCACGTTCAACAACAGGGCGCTTATCCGATAGGTAAAGTGGAACAATATCGATGCTCTCTAGATAGATGTATTGCCAAATATCCAGTTCAGTCCAGTTTGATAACGGGAATACACGGATGCTTTCGCCCTTATTAACCTGACCGTTATAAGTGTGCCAAAGCTCTGGACGTTGGTTTTTTGGGTCCCACGTGTGGTTCTTATCGCGGAAAGAGTAAACACGCTCTTTTGCTCTAGATTTTTCTTCATCACGACGCGCACCACCAAAAGCAGCATCGAACCCATACTTGTTTAACGCCTGCTTGAGGCCCTGAGTTTTCATGATGTCCGTATGTTTCGAAGAACCATGTACAAATGGGTTACAACCCATCTCGATACCTTCAGGGTTTTTATGTACCAATAAATCAAAGCCATACTTTTCTGCTGTACGGTCACGGAATTCGATCATCTCGCGGAATTTCCAATCCGTATCAACGTGTAATAATGGGAATGGAATCTTTCCTGGGTAAAACGCTTTGCGAGCTAAATGAAGCATCACAGAAGAATCTTTACCGATGGAGTACATCATCACTGGGTTATCAAACTCAGCCGCCACTTCACGGATAATATGGATACTTTCCGCTTCTAGCTGTTTTAGGTGGGTTAAACGTTCTTGGTCCATTACAGTGCTTCCTTTAAGGCTCGCATAACGAGCAATTCATTACTTGTTCTTGCCAAGTAAGGGATTTAACTCATCCACTTCAGTGAATAGGAGTATTGGCACTAGAAGAAAAAGAAGCTTCGTTTTGAGCTGTCCTTGCTATTCATCTGCCTGATACGTCCTTGACTTAGGCATTATGACGAGCCTCTCATATTACTGGAAATTCTAAAATTTCATTCTTTATTCGAAAAGCTGATAAGGGACTGCATTTATCGATAGATAGACCTATTAAATCGATATCAATTATTTGTCGATTTAACAGATTTGGGAGGCTCATTGCAGAGCAGCACAAAGTAATCGATCTAAGTCACGGATTAAAATTAGCTGTAATCATTGTTTCATTGCATTTTGTTACATTACGCAATGAATTTTCTACCATCCACTTTGGAGCCCACAATGAAAGTTGCAATAAAACCTTTGTCATTGGCTGTACTTGCAGGCCTTGGTCTGACTCTAGCAGGCTGCACAACCACACCTGATACCGATGAAGTGATTAAACTACGTGTCGTAGAAACAACGGACATCCATACTAACCTAATGGATTACGACTACTACAAAGACAAGCCATCAAAAAAAATCGGCTTAGCACGTACTGCAACCCTAGTAAAAAAAGCGCAAAGCGAAGTAATCAACAGCGTATTAGTTGATAACGGTGACTTGTTGCAAGGTAGCCCAATGGGTGACTACATGGCAGACAAAGGTATTGAAGCAGGTGAAGTTCACCCCGCATACAAAGCCATGAATCAACTAAGCTATGAGGCTGCAAACCTAGGTAACCACGAATTCAACTACGGTCTTGAGTTCCTAGAAGAATCGATCAACGACGCTGATTTCCCGTACGTCAGTGCTAACGTTTACGATGCAAAAACCAAAAAACACTACTTCACGCCATACATCATCAAGACGCACACGTTTGAAGATACTGCAGGCGTAGAGCATGAAGTAAAAGTGGGTTACATCGGTTTTGTTCCACCACAAATCATGACGTGGGATAAGAAGAATCTAGAAGGCAAAGTGATCGCTCGCGATATCATTGAGACCGCTAACGAGTTAGTGCCTCAAATGAAAGCGGAAGGCGCAGAGGTTATCGTTGCTATCCCTCACTCTGGCGTATCTCAAGACCCATACAAAGCTGGCGAAGAGAACTCTACGCTTTACCTTTCTGAAGTAGAAGGCATTGATGCTATCGCATTCGGCCACTCTCACGCCGTGTTCCCAGGTAAAGGGTTCGACAACATCCAAGGCGTTGACAACGAAAACGGCACCATGAACGGTGTTGCGGCAGTAATGCCAGGTCGTTGGGGTAGCCACGTTGGTGTTATGGATCTAACACTTGCACAAAAAGACGGCAAGTGGGAAGTCGTTAAAGGCCAATCGGAAGCGCGTCCTATCTACGACAAGATCGAAAAGAAATCACTTGCTGCTGCTGATGAAGGCATCGTAACAGCACTAGAAAAAGACCATGCGGGTACTCGTGAGTTTGTTAATCAACCAATTGGTAAAGCAGACGACGTGATGTACAGCTTCCTGTCTCTAGTACAAGACGATCCAACCGTACAGATTGTTAACCTTGCACAAAAAGATTACGTTGAGCAATTCATCCAAGGTGACCCAGACTTAGACGGTACGCCAGTACTTTCAGCGGCTGCACCATTCAAAGCGGGCGGTCGTAAGAATGACCCAGCTAACTTCACTGAAGTAGAATCTGGTCAACTGACATTCCGTAACGCTGCTGACTTGTACCTTTACCCGAACACGCTAGTTGCGATGAAAGTAACAGGTCATGAAGTAAAAGAGTGGCTTGAGTGTTCTGCTGGTCAATTCAACCAGATCGACGTGAACTCAACGGCACCACAACAGCTGATCGAGTGGGATAACTTCCGTACTTACAACTTCGATGTTATCGACGGTGTTGATTACCAAATCGACGTCACTCAACCTGCGAAATACGATGCAAACTGTAAAGTGGTTAACCCTGACTCACAGCGTATTGTTAGCCTAACTTACCAAGGTAAGCCAATCGACATGAAGCAAGACTTCTTGATCGCAACCAACAACTACCGCGCATACAGTGCTAAGTTCCCAGGTACAGGTGAAGACTTCATCGCATTTGATGCACCAGATGAGAACCGTACTGTACTTGCAAACTACATCTCTCGCGTAAGCAAAGAACAAGGCCAAGTGAGCCCAACAGCTGACAACAACTGGTCATTCGCACCAATCAAAACGGATAAAAAGCTAGATATCCGCTTTGAAACGTCACCAAGTGAGAAAGCGGCACAGTTCATCAAAGATAAGGGTCAATACCCAATGAAACGTGTTGCGACTGACGATGTTGGCTTCGGTGTTTACCAAATTGACCTAACTAAATAGATTACTCTAGTCATCAATAGTTAACCGTCTAAAAGGCTGAGTTTAACGACTCAGCCTTTTTGTTTTGTTATCTAAATTTTAATCCTAAAAACCCTACCTTTCGCCCCCCAAACACCTGTTAATTCATCATCTAAACAACACAGCTCAAACCGCTAATTGAATCTAATCAACGTAAAAAAGCAGCAATACGCTGTAAGTTTTTCTCAGCTCCTCCTGTCTATTTAATTTACTACACTCAATGAATGGCCAATAAACCATTCATCTATAGGATAGATAAGGACATTTGATGGGCACCGTCGAGAGCATTCAAGCATGGTTACATTCAGGGGAGGAGTCGCTGCTATGGCTGATGCTTGGCATTATTGCGCTTTCTTACCTGCTTGAAGATCTGGCGATTGTTACCGCGGCGGGTCTAGCCACTCAAGGGCTCATTATTCCTCAATATGCGTTACTTGCGATTTTCATTGGCATTGCTACTGGTGATCTTGGCCTTTATTACCTTGGTAAATCAGGACGCTATTTCAGAGCTGTTCGTTACAAAGCCCTCACCAACCGATACTTTCGGGCACTTCGTACTAAATTACGTCAAAACGCATTCAGCAGCCTTTTTGTTATCCGCTTTATTCCTGGGCTACGTACCGTTGGTTTTACTTTAAGTGGCTTTTTCGCCATACCACTGCCTACTTTCTTGTTTGCAGTTATTAGCGCGACAGCTATCTGGACTGGCATTGTCTTCTCTGCCATCTACTATTTAGGGACATCAGCGTGGCTGCAAGCCTCTGAATATCAATGGATCGTCATCCCGTGTGCCATCGCTTTGCTGTTTATCGGCAATCGATTAATGAATAAAACCTACTCTAGAGGATTATCATGAGTTCACCGCAAGATATTCGCATCATTCCCGCACATCAAATTAATGCAGGCATGCCTCTGCTTGAAAAAGATACCGTGCGTAGTGTCTCTCCTTATGAGTTTCTTCCGACTTGGTTCTTCTACACGCCAGTGGTCATGCAAAGCCTGATACAAGGGTTACGGCACTTTGACTGGGCGCTGCCGCTCATCGCCAACCCGAGCATCAAACTCAGTGGCATGGTCGGCGAATCAAAGCATGAGATATTGAGCCTTGCCGGATCTTCAAGTCAGTGTTGGATCTCACCGTTTATCACCCTAACCAAAACGGATCTCAGCAGTAAAAAACAAGCCGAAAATGCACACTGCGCATTGATACAATCGGATCTCGATTTCCCTATTGTGGCGAAACCGGATCTGGGTTGCCGAGGTGTTGGAGTAAAACTGATCAACAACCAAGATCAGCTTGAGCAATATATTGAATCCTTCCCAATTAGTGCTCGCTTTCTATTGCAAAAAAAGGCGCCTTATCAGGCTGAAGCGGGTGTTTTCTATGTTCGTTATCCAAACAAAAAGCAAGGCGAGATCATCTCGATCACTCTCAAATATTCGCCTATGGTGACGGGAAATGGTACCTCGACACTCAAGCAGTTAATCGAGAACAGCCCACGTGCTGGGCAGCTCAGTCACCTCTATCTGCCAAGGCATCAAGATAAATTGGATCTAGTGCTCGCAGAGGGCGAAGAGTTCCAACTTGCGTTTGCAGGTAGTCATAGCCGTGGCTGCATCTTCCGAGACGGTAATCAATACATTACTCAAGCTTTAACCGAATGTTTAGATGAGATATTCGACGACTTCGATGGCTTCCATTTTGGTCGACTCGACGTCAAGTTTAAGGACATGTACAGCCTAATGAAAGGTGAGGATTTCACCATCCTTGAGGTCAATGGTGCAAGCAGTGAAGCCGGGCACATCTGGGATCGCAACACACCACTACGAGAGATATTTTCTACGCTACTTCTGCAATACCGCATTCTTTTTGATATTGGCGCTCAACAAAAACAAAGAGGCCATCAACCTCCTTCTTTTAAGAGCTTGCTTAACGCGTGGCAAGAAGAGCGACGCCTTGTTCAACAATATCCGGCCACCGACTAACTTTGTACGAGGATCATGAATGAACCCGATAGCCCAACCAAGCGCCCTCACTTCTGTCTCTCCCAGTATCAAGGGAGCGACAGAGATATTGAATCAGGGTTTAGAGTTCTTGTTAGCAATATCTGACAGTGACTATCTGACACGAGCGAAGCCGCACGTCACAAGCTCTATTGGTGAGCATACTCGTCATACGCTCGATCTTTTTCATGCTCTGATTTTAAAAGAGAACGCGACCGTTGATTACAATACCCGTCGTCGTGGCCATCCAGTCGAATACAACCGCTCAATTGCAGTCAAAGAGATCCGCTATGTGATCAACTGGCTTGAGCGACTAGACCGCAACGATCTCGAAGCGCCCATCATGATCCAAACCGAGGTTTCGATGGATACTCAGGTGTTTGCAAGCCTGCCTTCTACGCTAGAAAGAGAGATCACCTTTGCCGCTCTGCATGCCAATCATCATTACGCGATGATCAAGGTGATCACCAGCTTCCTAGACATGGAAACCTGCAACACTTTTGGTTATGCCCCAGCCACCAGTAGTTATCTGAGGGAGCAATAACCATGTGTTCAGTATCTTGGCTACTTGAAGAAAATGGCTATCAGGTCTTTTTTAATCGTGATGAACAAAAGACGCGAGCACTGGCGATGCCGCCCAAACAATATCGAGTTAACGGTGTCGATATCATTATGCCACTCGACCCAACTGGCGGTGGTAGTTGGATAAGCATTAATGAGTTCGGGCTTTCGCTTTGTCTACTCAATAACTATCAAGGCATTGTACCTGATGGCCCTTTGGTCAGCCGTGGTTTGTTACTTAAGAACCTATCATCGAGTCGTCATATCAGTCAGCTCTCTGATGCATTTCATAAGCTCGATCTGCATTCCTTTGCCCCGTTTACCCTACTGGCTTTCGCGCCGAACTTAACTCAACACCATGGTTTGGTTATCGCCTACATGTGGGATGGCATTCAACAAAAAATAGTCGAAACCGATTCTCCACTCTTCTCATCTGGTGTTGATTTAGAGCGAGTGCAAACCTACCGACAAGCAAAGTACGACCAACTTATGGCAACAGGCAAGAATCAACAGAACTTACTGCAGTTTCACTCTCACCATCACAACGAACAACCTCATTTAGCGACCTGTATGCATCGCGAAGACGCACATACCGTGAGCTTTACACACTTACGTAATCTGCATGGCCAAGCCTCTATGTTTTATACACCCGGCTCGCCATGCGAGCCCATTAAACCATGCCAGATAAATCAGCAACGCTTTACCTTTGATTTATCACCCGCAATCAATCTATAGATGGAGCCCATCATGAGAAAACTATTAACCATGGTTCTGCTACTTGTTAGCCCTTACGTATTTGCCGCCGATGAAATCTACACCGGATTCTTTAGCAGCAAGGCGCTCGATGGCTACGACACTGTGGCTTATTTCACTTCCGGGAAGCCCGTTGAAGGCAGTAAAAAATTCAACACTGAGTACAAAGGGGCGGACTGGTATTTCTCTTCTGAAAAGAATCTGACTTTATTTGTTAGTAATCCTGAAAAATATGCCCCTCAATATGGTGGTTATTGTGCTTGGGCCGTATCGGAAAAAAGTGACTTTGCGCCGGGTGACCCACATCAATGGTCGATCGTTGATAACAAGCTTTACCTCAACTACGACCAAGAGATTAAGCAGCGTTGGGAACAAGACCAAGCACAGCACATTCAACAAGCCGATAAAGTTTGGCCGAAACTCATTAAATAGAGCTGAACCCAATCTAGCTATGCGGTGCGGTTTTTAAGTGTGACAGATTTCAAGAATCAAGACGGTTTCCTAAACAACTTTAGTCAATAAGGTAGCTTCATTATGATTGATAGTCCTTTTCGTTTACCACGTTACACGCCTTTTGGTTTGGGTGAGTCTGTTGTCGAGTGGGCAACTGGGCTATCTAAGCTAGACCGACTCTATCAAGATCGACAAAACGAGTTATCTAGCTTCGAGTTCATGAATTACACTCTGTCGGCGCTCAATATCGACTACTCGGTTGCATCGGGAAGCACAGAAAGCATCCCGGAAAAAGGGCCTGTCGTGATTGTGGCTAACCACCCTCTTGGCGCGATTGAAGGCGTGATCCTTGCTGATCTCGTAGGATCGGTAAGAAAGGATGTGAAGGTGTTGGCAAATGAGTTACTTAAACGCCTGCCTGAATTGGATGAGCTTTTCATTGGGGTCGATGTCTTTAATAGTAAAGAATCGAAACGAACCAACACTAAAGCCATTCGAGATGCCAATCGTCACTTAGCAGACGGTGGACTGTTGATCGTGTTCCCTGCGGGCGAAGTATCGAGTTACCGTAAAGGGACAAAAACACTAACAGACATCGAATGGAGCAAATCGGTTGCCAAATTCGTCAAACGTCATCAAGCCACTACGGTTCCGACCTTCATCAATGGTAAAAACAGTGAACTTTTCTATCAAGCAGGTCGAGTCCATCCGCTATTAAGAACCGCTCTACTCGGCCGTGAACTTCTGAATAAGCAAGCGACGACTATCTCTATCTCAATTGGCTCATCGATTCCGTATTCAGAGATAAAATCGTTTGAAAAAGAGATGGATATCGTCAACTACCTACGACTCAATACCTACCTCATGAGTCAACAAGATAGCCTGAGTACGCCAATCCACGCGCCCTCTTTCGATACCCAAGTGATAGCGCCAATATCACCAGAAGTATTATCAATCGAAATAGACTCACTCCCTGAAGATATGAAACTACTCGAGCAGGGCGACTTTGAGGTCTACTGCACACCAAGCCAATCCATTCCAAACTTAATGCGTGAGATCGGTCGAGTCAGAGAAGAGAGTTTCCGAGAAGTTGGAGAAGGCAGCGGGCTTGCTTGTGATTTAGATGAGTACGATCTTTACTACCACCAACTGTTTGTGTGGAACAAAGCGAAGGCAGAATTGGTCGGCGCTTATCGACTTGGTATGGTCGACAAATTAATCGCAGAGCACGGACTTGATCAGCTCTACTCTCGTAGTCTGTTTAACTACAATCAAGAGTTCATCGATACGTTAGACAACAGTATCGAGCTTGGGCGTTCTGTAGTGAGTAAACCTTATCAAAAAAGCCTTAACTCACTGTTACTGCTATGGAAAGGTATCGCAACCTTTGTCTCTCGTCACCCTCAATACACCCACCTATTTGGCCCGGTCAGTATCAGTAATGATTACAGCCACAATGCGCGCCTGTTGATCGCGACCACCTTATCAATTCACCACTACGATGAAGAAAAAGCGCATCTGGTTTCACCTTCTTCACCACTCAATACCAGTAGTCATGTGTTCTGGCAGAATCACCTGCTCTCTTCACTGGCGAATGTGCCTCTGCTCTCTAAAGTGTTAGCACGTATGGAGCAAGGCAAAGGCCTGCCGGTACTGCTGCGCCAATATCTAGGGATGAACGGTAAGCTGGTGTGCTTTAACGTCGACCCATCATTTAATGATGCGTTAGACGGCTTAATTGTGGTGAACCTTAAGAAAGTACCATTGAAAACTCTAGGTAAATACATGGGTCGAAAACTTGCTCAAGACTATCTAGAACAACATGCTCGACGCTGATTTATCCTGCTCTGTACGTCTCTCCAAATAAGTGCGATGATTTCGGCACTTATTTGGGATAGGTTATTTTCATGCACACCTCTTTTATCGAACAATTACAAAGCTTCGACTTCTCTGAAAATCAAATTGAGTCTCTATTAGGCGTCGCGAAACCGCTTGAACTGCCGACTAGACACATACTGATCAACCAAGGAGAGATGGCGAGCTCAATCTACTTTGTACTTGAGGGCTTGTGCCATGCTTGCTACCTCACTGACGACGGTAAACAATACAGCAAAGAGTTCTACTGGGAACAAGATTGGATCATCGGTTTTGAGAGCCTAATAAAAAAACAAGCCTCCCCTTATCTACTGGAAACTTTAACGCCAATCACGCTATTAGAACTTCCAATGATAGCCCTAACTGAGTGGCGTTCATCGAATAACCCCTTGTATTTAAAGTTGTTAGAAACTCAACTGATGCATAAAGAAAACAAAGAACGCTTTATGCTACTCTACACCCCAGAGCAACGTTACCAACTTTTCTGCGAACATTATCCCGATCTGGAACAGCGCTTGAACAACAACCAGATTGCAGCCTACCTAGGAATAACCTCGATAAGCCTTAGCAGAATTAAAGGTAGAATTAACAATAGTTAATGCCAATAATCATCACGCATAGTACATTCAGATCATCGATAATCTCTGGATATAAACATGATCAATTGGTACTCACTTCCCTTTACAGAACTTTCAACGCAACAGCTTTATCAATTACTTAAATTACGAGTAGATGTATTTGTGGTTGAGCAGACTTGTCCTTATCCGGAGCTTGACGGTAAAGACACACTCACAGGTGTTCAACACCTATTAGGCTACGCTGATGAAGAATTGGTAGCGTGCGCGCGTTTACTGCCACCGGGCACGACTTATGACAACGCCAGTATTGGTCGAGTCGCAACCAAACAATCCGCAAGAGGTGATGGCCTAGGACATCAACTACTGAAAGAAGCATTAACAAGCTGTGAGGGTTTTTGGCCGGGTACAGCCATCGATATTGGCGCACAACAACACCTAGAAAGCTTCTACAAAAGTCATGGATTCAAGACGATCTCTGAGATGTACCTGGAAGATGATATTCCACATGTAGACATGAGATTAGAGAAGTAATGTCGAATATCACTGTCGGTATCCTAATGCTGATTGCGGGTAACCTGTTTGCCTCACTTTCGGACGTAGCAGTTAAACTATTGAATGGTGAAGTACCGCCTCTTCAGTATATTTTTTTCCGACAGTTGATATCCCTACTTATCATCACCCCTTTGTGGCTGCAACAGAAAAAAGAGCAACGACGCTTACAGCAAGCCAAAGTCACCTTTATACGAGGGCAGCTAATATTAATTGGCAGTGGGTGTATGGTTGTGGCGATCACCCATTTATCTTTGGCAACTGCTAACGCTGTGTTTTACGTCGCCCCCTTATTGATGTTGCCTCTTGCTATGTTTCTACTGAAAGAGCAACCAGCACTTGGCAAGGTTATCGCCACTACCATCGGCTTCATTGGTGCGCTGATAGTCTTAAGGCCATCGCAATTCCACTGGGCAGCACTGTTTGCTTTGGGCACAGCGCTCACACTCGCACTCTTCAATGTCCTAGTAAGAAAACTCCCTAGCGAGCAATCGGTGGTCACGACGCTGTGGTGGACAACATTATTCTCAGTTCCAGCTTCATTGATATTATGCTTCCTGTACTGGCAACCGGTTTCCATAGAACATTTGGGATACATTGGATTAAGCGCAACATTGATACTGAGCTATAACGGTCTGGCCGTTGCCGCCTATCAGAAAGCTCACTCTAGCCAAATTGCATTGGCAGAGTATTCGGGGTTAGTCTTTGTTGCATTCATCGGAGCAGCATGGTTCGATGAAATCCCAGACACATTGACCTTTATCGGAATCATGCTGATTATCTTGCCGCTGGCACCTTTCAAACGCCCAAAAAAAAGAGCTAGTCATTAGCTCTTTTCTATCAAAGAATAGGTAGCTATCAACTTCGTCTGATTTACTTGCTTCGACCAAAGCCACCATCAGACAGTCGGAAAAACATCACCGAAGTGTCGCCTTTCTCTAGTTGAAGAATATCCAGTTGACCCGTTTCTGCAACTTTAAATCGCACTAGCTGGCCTTTTCGGATCTGGCTAAGAGGCTTATCAGAGCCTTCAATACGGACTAAAGCGTTAAGATCAGACAGCGGTAAATCATTGTTTCGAAAAACCTGCGCCAAAGTGTCACCTTGCTTAACAAGATACTCCTGCCAGGTGCTAGATTCTGATGGGGTACTTTTTGTATTTTGCTGTTTACTTAACCCAACGGTGTCTATCTCAAGTGCGACACGCGATGTTGATGGAACTACCTCTACTTTAGGCTCTGGGAGCGGCACGAAAAGTAAGACCAATACGATTGGCACTATGACCATCAATAACCTTTGGTGCAACTTCGGCAATGCTTGCCAAGTTTGCGTAACTGTGGCCTTCATTTTTTTTATATCGAGTGAGCTCAATTTGACTTTGAGCTGTAGCAGTCGATCCTTAAGCTCTGCAAAGTGGTCAACTTGCTGTTTTTTCTTTTGACGACGATTCATACCACTGCGTCCTATACGTTGAATCACTACAGTATAAAAACCAAAGTACCAACAGTATAGATCTTTCCGTCACAACGAGGAGCAAAGCAGAAAAATTAACATAGCTGTGATTTTGGGCTTAGTAAAGCACAAGTGATCAGGGGCTAACCATTTCTTCACGATGCTAATACTGGTATTCTTACTGTTTTCGTACTGACAAAAAGAGTGACTTTTCATGTCTGAAGTAAAATTTGAAACTGTAGAGCAAAAAGCAAGCTACGGTATCGGTCTACAAATGGGCCAACAACTTGCTGGTTCTGGTCTTGAAGGCCTAAACGTTGACGCAATCGCTGCCGGTATCGCAACAGCTCTAGTTGGTGACATGCCAGCTATCGAAATTGACGAAATCAACAACGCACTACAAGAGCTACACGCTCGTGGTGAAGCAGCACGTCAAGAACTAGCTAAAGCTGCAGCTGCTGACGGCGAGGCTTTCTTAGCTGACAACGCTCTTCGTTCAGAAGTGACGGTTCTTGAGTCTGGTCTTCAGTACGAAGTACTAACTGAAGGTACTGGCGAAATTCCAACAGCAGACAAGCAAGTACGTGTTCACTACCACGGTGAACTAACTGACGGTACTGTTTTCGACAGCTCTGTATCTCGTGGCCAACCAGCTGAATTCCCAGTAACTGGCGTAATTCAAGGTTGGGTACAAGCTCTACAAATGATGCCTGTTGGCTCTAAGTGGAAGCTATACGTCCCTCAAGATCTAGCATACGGTGAGCGTGGCGCAGGCGCAGCAATCCCACCATTTGCTGCTCTAGTATTTGAAGTAGAACTTCTAGCTGTTCTTTAATTTTTGAAAAAACCTATAGTAAAACAAACTACTATAGGGAAATAAAATTAAAATAATCCAACGGCGATGTCACTACATCGCCGTTTTTCGTTTATAGTGAAAGAGTAAATTACTTTATTACTTAAGGACGAATAATGAAGAAAGTACTCATCACAGTTTTAAGCAGCCTTGCTGTTGTCTCTTGCGCTAGCACTAGCGACTCTGAACAAACCAGTTCATCATCAGATACCAACTATTCCCAACTATCCCAAACTACACTAATGGCGGCAGTGAATATGTGGTCTCAACAGAACGAAACAACACCTCTTGTGGATACAGTAGCTGACCAAGCTTCTGTTACTAGCGACCAAGCAGTTGGTGGTATTGGTTCAATGTTAGCCCTTGCACAAAACTCACTAGGCACAGTCGACAACAAAGAACTCGCATCACTTATTCCTGGCATGTCAAGCCTAGAGTCTACAGGTCTATCATCGCTATTAAGCTCACAAGGTGCCGTTGAAAGTGCATTTTCTGGATTAGGTATGGATCCATCAATGGTTACGACATTTGCGCCAATCATTCTTCAAGCATTACAGTCACAAGGTGCCACGAGCGGCCTGATGGATTCACTTGCAGCTGTATGGCAATAATCGTTAGTTATTAATAGCTAGCTTGAAATTTGATAAGGGCACTTCGGTGCTCTTTTTTGTGTATGGAAGAAAAGATATGCGAGATACGAGATATTTTTGAAAAATAAAGCAGATAAGACAGGCAAAAAATGCCAAACGTCATAGTGCAATTTTTGTTATCTATTCCTTATTCTACAGATACAAAAAAGCCGAGCTAATGCTCGGCTTTTTGTATTAATAATCTAGTCTAGATTACTCAGCGGCGTCTTCAGCAGCTGGGCGGTCTACTAGCTCAATGTAAGCCATTGGAGCTTTATCACCAGTACGGAAACCACATTTAAGAATGCGAGTGTAACCACCTTGGCGAGCCGCAAAGCGCGGGCCTAGTTCATTAAATAGTTTTGCTACAACTTCGTTATCACGAGTGCGAGCAAATGCAAGACGACGGTTAGCAACACTGTCTGTCTTAGCTAGGGTAATCAACGGCTCAATTACGCGACGTAGTTCTTTTGCTTTAGGCACGGTAGTCTTAATAACTTCGTGACGAACAAGAGAGCTAGCCATGTTGCTGAACATCGCTTTACGATGACTGCTGTTGCGGTTGAGTTGACGACCACTTTTACGATGGCGCATGACCTAATCCTTCTAACTTTTCGATTAATCTTCAGCGATTGACGCTGGTGGCCAGTTTTCTAGGCGCATGCCCAGAGAAAGACCACGTGAAGCAAGCACATCTTTAATCTCTGTAAGAGATTTCTTACCAAGGTTTGGCGTTTTAAGTAGCTCAACCTCAGTGCGCTGTACAAGATCACCGATGTAGTGAATCGCTTCTGCTTTCAAACAGTTAGCAGAGCGAACTGTTAGTTCAAGATCGTCTACAGGACGTAGTAGGATAGGATCGAATTCTGGCTTCTCTTCCTTCTCCTCAGGTACACGTACATCACGAAGATCTACGAACGCATCCAATTGTTCAGCTAAAATAGTAGCTGCACGACGGATTGCTTCCTCAGGTTCTAGAGTACCGTTCGTTTCCATATCGATAACAAGCTTGTCTAAGTCAGTACGTTGTTCTACACGTGCCGCTTCTACAGCATAGGCGATTTTATCGACCGGGCTGTAAGTAGCGTCAACAAGTAGACGACCAATTGGACGCTCATCTTCTTCAGTATGGATACGAGCTGAAGCTGGAACGTAACCACGACCACGTTCTACTTTGATTCGCATAGCGATCTCAGCATTGTCATCCGTTAGGTGACAAATTACGTGCTCAGGGTTAGCGATCTCTACATCACCATCGTGGGTGATGTCACCTGCAACAACAGGGCCTGAGCCTGATTTGTTCAGTGTAATAAACACTTCATCTTTGCCTTCAGCAACGCGTACAGCTAAACCTTTAAGGTTCAGAAGGATTTCAAGGATATCTTCCTGAACGCCTTCTTTAGTGCTGTATTCGTGTAGCACACCTTCAATTTCAACTTCTGTTACGGCACAACCCGGCATAGAAGATAGAAGAATGCGGCGAAGAGCATTACCTAGAGTGTGGCCGAAACCGCGCTCTAATGGCTCAAGAGTTACTTTCGCGTGTGTCGTATTGATCTGTTCAATGTCAACAAGACGCGGCTTAAGAAATTCTGTTACAGAACCCTGCATTGTGTCCTCTCTTTTTTTAACCTTACTTAGAGTAAAGTTCGACGATCAAGTGTTCATTGATGTCAGCTGATAGATCAGAACGCTCAGGCATACGCTTGAATGTACCTTCCATTTTGCCAGCATCTACTTCAATCCAAGTTGGCTTTTCACGTTGTTCAGCAACTTCTAGAGCAGCTTTAATACGAGATTGCTGTTTAGCTTTCTCGCGAATAGAAACAACGTCATTTGCCGCTACTTTGAAAGAAGGAACGTTTACAACTTTACCGTTAACTAGGATAGACTTGTGGCTAACTAGTTGACGAGATTCAGCGCGAGTTGCACCAAAACCCATACGGTAAACTACGTTATCAAGACGACCTTCAAGAAGCTGAAGCAGGTTTGCACCCGTGTTGCCTTTAAGACGTGCAGCTTCTTTGTAGTAGTTGCGGAATTGTTTTTCTAGAACGCCGTAGATACGACGAACTTTTTGCTTCTCACGAAGCTGAACGCCATACTCAGATAGACGACCGCGACGAGCGCCGTGTACACCTGGTGCGTTATCAATTTTACACTTGGTATCGATCGCACGGACACCAGACTTAAGAAATAAGTCAGTACCTTCGCGACGGCTAAGCTTCAGCTTAGGACCCAAATATCTTGCCATGATCTTTCTCCAATATTCCTAGAAACGAAACTTAAACGCGGCGTTTCTTAGGTGGACGACAACCGTTATGAGGGATTGGTGTCGCATCAACAATGTTAGTGATACGGAAACCAGCAGCGTTCAGTGCACGAACAGTAGATTCGCGACCTGGACCTGGACCCTTAACCATAACTTCCAAGTTCTTTAGGCCATATTCTTTAGCCATTTCACCACAACGCTCAGCTGCAACTTGTGCTGCGAACGGAGTAGATTTACGAGAACCACGGAAGCCTGAACCACCTGCTGTAGCCCATGCAAGAGCATTGCCTTGACGGTCAGTGATAGTTACGATTGTGTTGTTGAAAGAAGCATGAATGTGCGCTACGCCATCAGCTACTTGCTTGCGTACGCGCTTACGCGCGCGAGTTGGTTGTTTTGCCATTGTACTCTACCTTATCCGACTATTTCTTGATCGGCTTGCGCGGACCCTTACGGGTGCGAGCGTTGGTTTTAGTACGCTGTCCACGTAGTGGTAGACTGCGACGATGACGAAGACCGCGGTAACAGCCAAGGTCCATAAGACGCTTGATGTTCATCGATACTTCACGACGTAGATCACCTTCTACAGTGTACTTAGCTACACCATCACGCAGTTGATCGATCTGCTCTTCAGTTAGTTCACTGATCTTAGCATCTTCAGCAATACCCACTTCAGCTAGAATAGCTTGAGAGCGAGTTTTACCGATACCGTAGATTGCAGTAAGTGCAATTACAGAATGCTTATGATCAGGAATGTTAATGCCGGCTATACGGGCCATTATTCACTCCTAAGGGGGTTCATAAAAGAATTATCCGCAGCAAAGCCCGTTATGGATACGCTGCGGCATACTACTTCTTTTGCACGCAAAAGGTAGGCCGAGGAATATACTCGACTCTACCTTGTATTTCAAGTAAAAATTTCTGCTTATTAGCCTTGGCGTTGCTTATGCTTTGGCTCACTGCAAATCACGCGAACGACACCGTTACGCTTGATAACTTTACAGTTACGGCAGATTTTTTTAACGGAAGCACGAACTTTCATTGCTAAACTCCGTAAATGGAATCGAAATTGTTATAACCGAATTAACGGCCGTAACCTTTCAGATTCGCTTTCTTTAACACAGAATCATACTGTTGAGACATCAGATGAGTCTGTACCTGTGCCATGAAATCCATGATA
This sequence comes from Vibrio sp. ECSMB14106, assembly GCF_000972265.1. NCBI lineage: Bacteria > Pseudomonadati > Pseudomonadota > Gammaproteobacteria > Vibrionales > Vibrionaceae > Vibrio > Vibrio sp. ECSMB14106. The sequence continues at coordinate 96,917 of NZ_LAUM01000020.1, forward strand.
ACTACCACTACGATTAATAGTGATGTGCCGCCAAAGTAGAAACGAACGTTCCACGCGACCATCATGAACTCAGGAATCAGACATATAAAAGTAATGTATAGAGCGCCCGCAAGGGTCAGTCTAGTCATTACTTTATCGATATATTTCGCTGTCTGCTCACCTGGGCGGATACCGGGTACGAATGCACCAGACTTCTTCAAGTTATCAGCTGTTTCGCGAGGGTTAAACACCAACGCTGTATAGAAGAAACAGAAGAAGATTATAGCTGCTGCATAAAGCATTACATACAAAGGTTGACCAGGGCTAAGAGCTAATGACACGTCAGTTAACCAACCGAACGCGCTGCTTTCGCCATTTTGACCAAACCACTGTGCTAATGTTCCTGGGAACAAAATAATACTCGATGCAAAAATCGCTGGAATAACACCTGCCATATTAATTTTAAGAGGCAGATGAGAGCTTTGTGCTGCAAAAACTTTACGACCTTGTTGACGTTTCGCATAGTTAACGACAATACGACGTTGACCACGTTCCATGAAAACTACGAAGTAAATAACAGCAAAAGACAATACAGCAATCAACAGCAGAAGAAGCACATGCAATTCACCTTGACGCGCTTGCTCGATTGTTTGACCGATTGCAGAAGGCAACCCTGCAACAATACCTGCAAAAATCAGAATGGAAATACCATTACCGATTCCTCGCTCAGTGATTTGTTCACCTAACCACATTAAAAACATGGTGCCAGTTACTAAACTCACGGTTGCAATAAGCGTAAACATGGTTTGGTTGATAACAACCAGATTATCGACCATGTTTGGTAAGCCTGTTGCGATACCAATAGCTTGGAATGTTGCAAGTACAAGCGTGCCGTAGCGTGTATATTGGCTTATCTTACGACGGCCTGCTTCACCCTCTTTCTTGAGTTCCGCTAACGCTGGATGAACTACAGTTAGCAATTGGACTACGATCGATGCCGAAATGTACGGCATGATACCCAATGCTAATATAGATGCACGCTCAAGAGCACCACCGGAGAACATGTTAAACATTTCAACGATGGTACCTTTTTGCTGATCGAACAAATCGGCAAGTACAGCTGCGTCAATACCAGGGATCGGCACAAAAGAGCCGGCTCGGAATACTAAAAGTGCACCAATTACGAATAATAAGCGCGACTTTAGTTCACTTAAGCCGCTCTGAGCACTACGAAAATCTTTTCCTGGTTTCTTAGCCATCTGTACCTCGTTCCTCGAGATTATTCCTCGATTTTACCGCCTGCAGCTTCGATTGCAGCTTTAGCGCCTTTAGTCACGCGTAGACCTTTAACAGTCACAGCTTTGCTTAGGTCACCAGAAAGAACGATCTTAACAAATTCGATGTTCTTAGTGATAACGTTAGCAGCTTTAAGGCTGTTAAGATCAACTACGTCACCTGTTACTTTCGCTAGCTCAGCTAGACGAACTTCAGCAGACACTAGACTCTTACGAGAAGTGAAACCGAATTTAGGTAGACGTTGTTTTAGAGGCATTTGACCGCCTTCAAAACCTGGACGAACAGAGCCGCCAGAACGTGACTTTTGACCTTTGTGACCGCGGCCACCTGTTTTACCAAGGCCAGAACCGATACCACGACCTACACGCTTCTTAGAAGGTTTAGAGCCAGCAGCCGGTGATAGAGTATTCAAACGCATTCTGATTACTCCTCAATCTTAACCATGTAGTAAACCTTGTTGATCATACCGCGTACGCACGGTGTATCTTCAAGTTCTACTGTATGGTTGATGCGACGAAGACCTAGACCTTTAAGACACGCTTTGTGCTTAGGTAGGCGACCAATTGAGCTTTTAGTTTGAGTTACTTTAATAGTTGCCATCGTGTGCTTACTCCGAAATAGATTCAACAGTTAGACCACGTTTAGCAGCAACCATTTCTGGTGACTTAACGTCAACTAAAGCACCAATCGTTGCACGAACGATATTGATAGGGTTCGTAGAACCGTATGCTTTAGAAAGTACGTTATGTACGCCCGCAACTTCAAGCACAGCACGCATTGCACCACCGGCAATAACACCTGTACCTTCAGCAGCTGGCTGCATGTAAACTTTAGAGCCCGAATGACGACCTTTCACCGGGTGGTGAAGAGTGCCTTCGTTAAGCGCAACAGTAACCATGTTACGACGCGCCTTTTCCATTGCTTTTTGAATCGCAGCAGGTACTTCACGAGCTTTGCCGTAACCGAAACCTACACGACCATTACCGTCACCAACTACTGTTAGTGCAGTGAAGCTCATGATTCGACCACCTTTAACCGTCTTAGATACACGGTTAACAGCAATCAATTTTTCTTGCAAATCATTAGCTTGTTGTTGTTCTTTAGCCATCTTCCAACCCTACCTTAGAATTTCAGACCAGCTTCGCGAGCAGATTCTGCTAGCGCCGCTACTCGACCGTGGTATTGGAAACCAGAACGATCGAATGCAACTGAAGCTACGCCTTTTTCAAGAGCGCGCTCAGCAACAGTTTTACCAACTGTTTTAGCTGCATCAATGTTACCAGTGTTCTTAACTTGCTCACGGATCGCTTTTTCTACAGTAGAAGCAGCTGCGATAACCTCAGAGCCGTTTGCCGAGATAACTTGTGCGTAAACATGGCGAGGAGTACGGTGTACTACCAGGCGAGTTGCACCAAGTTCTGCAATCTTACGACGTGCACGTGTAGCACGACGGATGCGAGATGCTTTCTTATCCATAGTGATACCTTACTTCTTCTTAGCTTCTTTAGTACGCACATTTTCATCTGCGTAACGTACACCTTTACCTTTATAAGGCTCAGGCTCACGATAAGAACGAATGTCAGCCGCAACTTGACCAACTAGCTGTTTATCACAACCAGTTACAATGATCTCAGTTTGGCTAGGGCACTCAGCTTTAATACCTTCAGGTAGAGCGTGCTCTACTGGGTGAGAAAAACCAAGAGTTAGAGCTACAGAGTTGCCTTTCATAGCAGCACGGTAACCAACACCCTTAAGAGTAAGCTTCTTAGTGAAGCCCTCAGTAACACCCACAACCATGTTGTTAACTAGAGCGCGAGCTGTACCAGCTTGTGCCCATGCGTTAGCAACACCTTCTTTCGGACCGAAAGTTAGGTTGTTTTCTTCCTGTGCAATAACTACGGCGTTGTTAAGAACGCGAGTAAGCTCACCTTTGCTACCTTTTACAGTAACTTCTTGGCCGTTTAGTTTCACCTCTACGCCAGCTGGAATAGCGACAGGTGCTTTAGCAACACGAGACATAATCTACTCCTTAAGCTACGTAACAGATGATTTCACCGCCAAGACCTGCTTTACGAGCAGCACGGTCAGACATCAGACCCTTGGAAGTAGAAACAACTGCAATACCAAGACCACCCATCACTGTAGGTAAAGAGTCTTTATTTTTATAAACTCTTAGACCAGGACGTGATACACGCTTGATTTGCTCGATTACAGGTTTAGCTTGGAAGTACTTAAGAGTAACTTCTAGCTCAGGTTTTGCTTCGCCTTCAACAGCGAAGTCTACGATGTAACCTTCAGCTTTAAGTAATGCAGCAATTGCAACTTTAAGCTTTGAAGAAGGCATTTTTACAGCAACTTTATTTGCTGCCTGACCGTTACGAACGCGGGTCAGCATATCCGAAATCGGATCTTGCATGCTCATAAGATTTACTCCAAATGATTAAGTGGCAATTACCAGCTAGCCTTACGAAGACCCGGAATCTCGCCTTTCATGCAAGCTTCACGAACCTTAATGCGGCTTAGACCGAATTTACGTAGGTAACCGTGTGGACGACCAGTTTGGTTGCAACGGTTGCGCTGACGTGATGCACTTGAATCACGTGGAAGAGATTGCAGTTTAAGAACCGCATTCCAACGTTCTTCTTCAGATGCGTTTACATCGCTAATGATAACTTTTAGCGCAGAACGCTTTTCAGCGAACTTAGCTACTAGTTTTGCACGTTTAGCTTCACGTGCTTTCATTGATTGTTTAGCCATAACAGTAACCCTACCCTTACTTACGGAATGGGAAGTTAAAGGCAGCCAGCAGAGCTCGGCCTTCCTCATCGGAACCCGCAGAAGTCGTGATAGTGATATCAAGACCGCGGACGCGATCGACTTTATCGTAGTCGATTTCCGGAAAGATGATTTGCTCGCGAACGCCCATGCTGTAGTTACCGCGACCGTCAAAAGACTTAGCGCTAACACCACGGAAATCACGTACACGTGGAAGTGCGATAGAGATTAAACGCTCTAAAAACTCCCACATGCGCTCACCACGCAAGGTTACTTTACAACCAATTGGGTAGCCTTCACGAATTTTGAAACCAGCTACAGATTTACGCGCTTTAGTGATAAGTGGCTTTTGACCAGAGATCGTTGCCATATCAGATGCTGCGTTTTCTAGTAGTTTCTTATCGTTGATTGCTTCACCAACGCCCATATTTAGGGTGATTTTCTCAATCCTAGGGACTTGCATGACGCTTGTGTAGCTGAACTCTTTGGTAAGCTCAGCGACTACAGACGACTTGTAGTAATCATGCAGTTTCGCCATAGTAGAACTCCAAATTACTTCTAATTAGTTAGAAACAGTTTCGCCGTTAGATTTGAAGAAACGAACTTTCTTGCCATCTTCGATACGGAAACCGATACGGTCTGCTTTACCAGTAGCCGCGTTAAAAACTGCAACGTTAGAAGCATCAATAGCTGCTTCTTGTTCAACGATGCCACCTTGTTGACCTAGAGCCGGAACCGGCTTTTGGTGTTTTTTAACAAGGTTGATGCCTTCAACGATAACTTTACCAGTTGTCAGAACCTTAGTTACTTTACCTTTCTTGCCTTTATCTTTACCAGCAAGAATGATTACTTCGTCATTACGACGGATTTTAGCTGCCATGTTGCCGCTCCTTACAGAACTTCAGGTGCTAGTGATACAATCTTCATGAATTTCGCATTACGAAGTTCACGAGTCACAGGACCAAAGATACGTGTGCCGACTGGTTGCTCAGTAGTGTCATTTAACAATACACAAGCATTACTGTCGAAGCGAATGACAGAACCGTCTGGGCGACGAACGCCTTTACGGGTGCGCACTACTACCGCCTTCAGAACATCACCTTTCTTTACTTTACCGCGAGGAATTGCTTCCTTCACTGTAACTTTGATGACGTCACCGATATGTGCATAACGGCGGTGAGAGCCACCCAGAACCTTAATACACATTACCTTGCGCGCGCCAGAGTTATCTGCTGCGTCAAGTGTACTTTGCATCTGGATCATTGTTAGTGCTCCGCTAAATATTAAAACTAGACCCTCTCGGGTCGGGCTGCCTCTTTAAAAGGGACGCGAATTGTACCACCCTTTTTTAAAATTGGGTAGACAAAAAACAAGCGGCTCCAAAAAATAATTTGGAGCCGCTTATAAGTTATAGAATTACAAAGATTAAATCTTCGCTTTTTCTAGAACTTTAACCAATGTCCAAGACTTAGTCTTAGACAGAGGACGACACTCAACGATTTCAACTTTGTCGCCTAGGCCACAAGTGTTGTCTTCATCGTGTGCGTGTACTTTAGTCGTGCGCTTAACGTATTTACCGTAAATTGGATGTTTTACAGTACGTTCGATAGCAACAACGATAGACTTGTCCATCTTGTCACTTACAACACGACCTTGCTGGATGCGGTTAGTTTCGCTCATTATGCGCCTGCCTTTTCAGTCAAAACAGTTTTCACACGTGCGATGTCACGGCGTACAGCTTTTAGAGTATGAGTTTGCTGTAGCTGACCAGTTGCAGCTTGCATGCGCAAGTTGAACTGTTCACGTAGCAAATTCAATAGCTCAGCGTTAAGCTCTTCAACGTTCTTTTCGCGTAGATCTTGTGCTTTCATCACATCACCTGCTTAGTTACAAAAGTAGTTTTAACAGGCAGTTTACGTGCCGCTAGGCGGAACGCTTCACGTGCCAACTCTTCAGGTACGCCATTCATCTCGTACATAACTTTGCCAGGTTGGATTTGAGCAACCCAGTACGCAACTGAACCTTTACCTTTACCTTGACGAACTTCAAGAGGCTTTTCAGTAATCGGCTTGTCTGGGAATACACGGATCCAGATTTGACCTTGACGCTTAATGTGACGTGTCATAGCACGACGTGCCGCTTCGATTTGACGTGCAGTTAGACGACCACGGCCAACAGCTTTAAGACCGAATTCGCCGAAGCTTACTTCAGTACCTTTCGCTAGACCACGGTTACGACCAGTCATAACCTTGCGGAACTTAGTACGTTTTGGTTGTAGCATCGTTCGACTCCTTACTTACGGCCTTTACGCTGCTTCTTAGGCTTATCGCCTTTTGGCTCTACTGCGTTAGCAGCTGGCATACCGCCTAGAATCTCACCTTTGAAGATCCAAACTTTAATGCCGATCACACCGTATTGAGTGTGAGCCGAAGAAGTTGCGTAATCAATGTCTGCACGTAGAGTGTGTAGAGGCACACGGCCTTCACGGTACCACTCAGAACGTGCGATTTCAGCACCGCCAAGACGGCCACCTACTTGTACTTTGATGCCTTTAGCGCCTAGACGCATAGCATTTTGTACCGCACGTTTCATTGCACGACGGAACATAACACGACGCTCTAGTTGAGACGCGATGCTATCAGCTACAAGCTGACCATCTAGCTCAGGCTTACGTACTTCAGCGATGTTAATTTGCGCTGGTACACCTGCGATTTTAGCTACAGCTGTGCGTAGCTTCTCTACGTCTTCACCTTTCTTACCGATAACAACGCCAGGACGAGCTGTGTGAATAGTCACACGGATGCTCTTAGCTGGACGCTCGATAACGATACGAGATAATGATGCTTTTTGTAGTTCCTTTGTAAGGAACTGACGTACCTTGAAGTCGCCGTCTAGGTTGTCAGCGAATTCGTTGGTATTAGCAAACCATGTAGCATTCCAAGGCTTAACGATGCCAAGACGAATACCATTAGGATGTACTTTCTGACCCATTGCTTACTCTCCTAGTCTTTAGCGATCTGCTACAACAATAGTGATGTGGCTTGAACGCTTCAAGATACGATCCGCACGACCTTTAGCACGAGGCATAATGCGCTTCATGATAGGGCCCTCATCTACGAAGATTTTAGCGACATTTAGATCGTCGATATCTGCACCTTCGTTATGTTCCGCGTTAGCGATAGCTGACTCAAGAACTTTCTTAACCAATACAGCAGCTTTTTTGTTGCTGAAAGTTAGAATTTCTAGAGCTTGGTCTACCGACTTACCGCGAATTTGGTCTGCAACTAAGCGAGCTTTCTGTGGAGAAATACGAGCAAAGTTATGTTTAGCTAAAGCTTCCATCATCTACTCCTTATTTCTTCTTAGCTTTCTTATCTGCAGCATGACCGCGATAAGTACGAGTTGGTGCAAATTCGCCCAGTTTGTGACCGATCATTTCTTCGGTAACGAAAACTGGAACGTGCTGACGACCATTATGGACAGCGATGGTCAAACCAATCATTGTTGGGATGATCATTGAGCGACGGGACCAAGTCTTAATAGGCTTTTTGTCTCCGCTTTCCACCGCTTTCTCTACCTTCTTCAGCAAGTGTAGGTCAATAAAAGGACCTTTCTTGAGAGAACGTGGCATGGCGATTCCTCTTTATAGATTATTTAGTGCGACGACGTACGATGTACTTGTCAGTGCGCTTGTTCTTACGAGTCTTGAAGCCCTTAGTAGGAACGCCCCAAGGAGATACTGGGTGACGACCACCAGATGTGCGGCCTTCACCACCACCATGTGGGTGATCCACCGGGTTCATTACTACACCACGTACGGTTGGACGTACGCCGCGCCAGCGTGAAGCACCAGCTTTACCAAGTTCACGTAGCATATGCTCAGAGTTACCAACTTCACCGATCGTTGCACGACCTTCAGAAAGAACTTTGCGCATTTCACCAGAACGTAGACGAATAGTTACGTATGCACCATCGCGAGCGATGATTTGAGCATAAGCACCAGCCGAACGAGCTAGCTGAGCACCTTTACCAGGCTTAAGTTCAACACAGTGTACAGTAGAACCTACTGGGATGTTGCGCATCGGCAGAGTGTTACCTGCTTTGATTGCTGCATCTACACCAGATTGAATCTGGTCACCTGCGTTAACACCTTTAGGTGCAATGATGTAACGACGCTCACCGTCTGCGTACAGAACTAGAGCGATGTTAGCACTACGGTTTGGATCGTATTCTAGACGCTCAACTTTCGCTGGGATGCCATCTTTAGTACGTTTGAAGTCAACTACACGGTAGTGGTGCTTATGACCACCGCCGATGTGACGTACTGTGATACGACCGTTGTTGTTACGACCACCGTTCTTAGAGTTTTTCTCTAGAAGTGGTGCGTATGGCTTACCCTTGTGTAGGTCAGCGTTAACAACTTTAACGACGTGACGACGACCAGGGGAAGTCGGCTTACATTTAACAATAGCCATTTTTACTACTCCTGTTATTCCGCGCCGCCAACGAAGTCAAGATCTTGACCTTCTTTCAAAGTAACGTAGGCTTTCTTAACGTCTGAACGACGGCCTTCACGCATACCTTGACGTTTGGTCTTACCCTTTAATACAAGAGTATTTACAGACTTAACTTCAACTTCAAATAGCTTTTCTACAGCTGCTTTGATCTCTTTCTTAGTTGCATCTTTAGCTACTTTGAAAACGATAGTGTTCGCTTTCTCAGCTGCCATAGTTGCTTTTTCAGAGATGTGCGGAGCACGTAGAACTTTTAAGATACGCTCTTCAGTGATCATGCTAGCATCTCCTCAACTTGCTTAACTGCGTCAGCAGTCATTAGAACCTTGTCGAAAGCGATAAGTGATACTGGGTCTACACCAGCAACATCACGTGCATCAACTTTGTATAGGTTACGAGCAGCTAAGAATAGATTTTCATCTACTTCGCCAGTCACAATCAGAACGTCGCTTAGCTCAAGCTCTTTAAGCTTAGCTACAAGTTCTTTTGTTTTTGGTGCTTCTACAGAGAAGTTATCAACAACGATTAAACGCTCTTGACGAACTAACTCAGAAAGAATGCTCTTCATAGCACCACGGTACATTTTTTTGTTTACTTTTTGGCTGTGATCTTGTTGTTTCGCAGCAAAAGTAACACCACCTGTACGCCAGATTGGGCTACGAATTGTACCAGCACGTGCGCGGCCAGTACCTTTTTGACGCCATGGCTTAGCGCCACCGCCAGATACTTCAGAACGAGTCTTTTGAGCACGAGTACCTTGACGAGCACCTGCTGCATATGCAACAACTACTTGGTGTACAAGAGCTTCGTTGAAGTCACGTCCGAAAGTAGTCTCGGAAACAGTTAGTGCATCAGCACCTTTAACCATCAATTCCATTACTTACTCCTAGACGTTATGCTTTAACAGCAGGTTTTACGATCACGTTTCCGCCTGTTGAGCCCGGTACTGCACCTTTAATAAGGAGTAGATTGCGCTCAGCGTCAACACGTACGATCTCTAGGTTTTGAGTCGTTACACGCTCAGCACCCATGTGACCTGCCATTTTCTTGCCTTTAAACACGCGACCTGGAGTTTGACATTGGCCAATTGAACCCGGTGCGCGGTGAGACAAAGAGTTACCGTGAGTCATATCTTGAGTAGAGAAGTTCCAACGCTTAACAGCGCCTTGGAAGCCTTTACCTTTAGATGTACCAGTAACGTCTACTTTTTTAATTTCGTTGAAAAGTTCTACGTTTAGCTCAGCGCCAACTTCAAACTCTTCGCCGTTTTCTAAACGGAATTCCCAAAGACCGCGACCTGCTTCTACACCCGCTTTCGCGAAGTGACCAGCTTCAGGTTTAGTTACACGGTTAGCTTTCTTAGCACCAGCAGTTACTTGGATTGCTGCGTAGCCGTCTGTCTCAAGAGTTTTAACTTGAGAAATACGGTTCGCTTCAACCTCAACAACTGTTACTGGGATAGAAACGCCTTCTTCGGTAAATACGCGGGTCATACCCACTTTACGTCCGACTAGACCAATCATTATTCTTATCTCCCTTAACCTAGGCTGATTTGAACATCAACGCCAGCTGCAAGATCAAGACGCATTAGAGCATCAACAGTTTTATCTGTTGGCTCAACGATGTCGATCAAACGCTTGTGAGTACGGATTTCGTACTGGTCACGTGCATCTTTGTTGACGTGTGGAGAGGTAAGAACAGTGAAACGCTCTTTACGAGTAGGAAGTGGAATAGGACCACGAACCTGTGCGCCAGTACGTTTTGCTGTTTCAACGATTTCCGCAGTTGAAGCATCGATTAGCTTGTAATCAAACGCTTTAAGGCGGATACGAATACGTTGGTTCTGCATGAGACAGAGCTCCAATTATTAAAAATTACACAAACAATATCGCCACTCAAACTCGAAAAGACGAGAGAATGCCGATTGATTTATGTGAAACCGTAGCATCCAAAATTAGGACGCATTGTCAGTTAACTTTTGAAGCAAACAAAAAGTTTACTATTTTTATTAACCGCGAACATAAGCTGAGTATACATTACTAGGTAAGACCTACTCCTCAGTGCTCATTGGTTCACAACCGACGTTAGCCAGTGCGTTGCATTATACAGATCACATTTTGGTATGCAAGTGTCGTTGGAAAAATAATCGGAATATATTTGATGAAGGTAATCGATGGTAGCTGAATGACGAAAGTCGAATAACAAAGAACGGGGGAACTCTTGGGGAATTGTAGAAACGTAAGAGGTTAGAAAAATAAAAGGGAAGCCGAAGCTTCCCTTTTTAATGCAGTTCTTCTAATGAAGAGTGTGCAAAATCAATTCGCGATTAAGCGAAGATTTTAGCTACAACACCAGCACCAACAGTACGGCCACCTTCGCGGA